>MWOQ01000244.1 GCA_002026145.1 Prochlorococcus sp. HOT208_60m_813L03
ATTTGAAGAAGACTATACTGAGGGGAGATCTCGTAGGAGGAATGTTTCAAGAGCTATACCCTCTGCTGCAGCAAGTAGAAGTAGGCCATCTACGAGGGAAATGGAAATAAGTCAGTTTGAAAATGACGAATCTATAAGAAGGAGAAGGCAGACTTTTGAAGATAGAAATAGTAAACAACCAGAAACAAATAGCTTTGGTGAGAGAAGAAATTTATCTCGTGATGAAGTTAAAACAGGGTCAAGACCCAGAATGAATCGTACGGTTTCAAGACGAGATAATATCTCTACTCCTGATGATTCTTCTCCATTAAAAAATAAACCTGCTAGATCCTCAATTAGGCAGCAAACTTCAACAGCTCAAGTAGAAGATGCTTCATTTAAAGATGCTAAGCAAGCCAAAAAACCACGCGATACCCGTAGAGTAAGCTCTTCAGCTAGATCAAGTTCAAAAAACCAAAGTAGTAGATATAACGTTGGAACAAACAAGAAGAAACCCAGAGATAATAGTTCTAGATTTGATGATTAATTATAAGATTCCTGCCCATTTTAAAAATGACTGTTTACTAAATAATTCAATTAATATTATTGCTAGGAAGCCAATCATTGCAAATCTTCCATTAGTTATTTCAGAATAACTACTCCATCCAAATTTATATTCATCTTTAATTTCTATAGGTTTTTCATCTAATTTATTGTCTCCAATTTGTTCATTGATGTAATTTGAATCTTTTTGCTTTTCCATTAAACTCTCATTATCTAAATTAGTGACTTCTGAGTTAGTTTGTTCTTCTTTAGAATTCATATTTTTTGTTAATCCTTAAAATTATACTTATCAGAAGTCAATAATTTCCAATCTCCTTGTCCATTTAATTCTAAAATATTCTCGTGAAAATCTTTTAAACTAGGTCTATGCCCAACACTAATAAGAGAAAGTTCTCGTTCCTTTAGTAAACTATATAGTTTTTTTTCAGTATTAATATCTAAAGCACTTGTTGCTTCATCAAGTACTGCAAATCTTGGAGAATTTAGTAAGAGTCTTGCAAAAGCCAATCTTTGTTGCTCGCCTAGGGAAAGAATTCGTGGCCAATCTTGTTTGATATCAAGATTAGGATATCGATCAACTAAGGTTTTTAAATTTACTTCATGTAGTACGGAAGTAAGATGTTCATCACTAAATTTCTTAACTTCTGTGGGGTAACATAATTGTTCCCTTAAAGAACCAAGTAACATATATGGTTTTTGAGGTATGAATAATAATTCCCCAATTTTTGGTTTTTTGATTACTCCCTTATCGGGTTCCCATAAACCACTAATCATTCTTAGTAAAGATGTTTTTCCGCACCCAGATGGTCCTACAACCAAAAAGTGATTGATTATTGTCGATGCTTAAATTTAAATTTTTAATTATTGTTTTATTTGATCCTGGTGGGCAAAGGTCAGCATTATTAATAAGAATTGAGGGGTAATTTGAAATAACGTTTTGATTGCTTGTCGGGTTGGTTTGACTAATGGATTCAACTTTTGATTGGAATCCCTCTAATCTGCCAATACCAGCAGTAAATTTTGCAAGTTCTTCGATTTGATTAACAATAAAAAATAACGAACCTTCAACCATTCCAAATGCAAAGCTTGCCTGAATAAAGCGCCCATAATCAATATCACCTTTAAAGTAAGGGATTGCCATTATTAAATATGGAAAGAAATTTCCAGCATAATTAATGGATCTTCTCATGACGTCTATTATTACTCTCCATATAATTAGTAAATTAAAGTTTCTCACCACTTCTCCTAAGCGTCTTTCAGTTTCACTTCGCTCAGGATTCTCCCCAGAGTAAAAGGCTATCGATTCAGCATTATCTCTAATATGCACTAAGCCGTATCGAAAATCTGCTTCATATCTGAGTTGATCAAAGTCAATCTTTACAAGATTTTTTCCAGCAATTAAAAGGATAGAAGTTGCAAATGCAGCATAACCGAATAAAGAAAAAGTAAGTGTTGAACTAATACTCCATAAAATAAGGATATTAAGTGAGAATGTTAGTAGGGCATCAAAAATACCTAATGTAAAAGAGAGACTTTGCCCGGTAAAAGCTCGGGTATCATCTGTGATTCTTTGATCAGGATTGTCTACATCGGTTTGTTCTTCATCATTGGGATTTAATTGATAATAAGCTTTATTAGTCATGTAATCTTTTACTAAACTTTTTGAAAGCCATTCTCTCCAAATTATGCCTAACTTATATGTAAAAAATATTTGAGAAACACGTATTGGGAGAGCCACAGCGAAACAACAAGCGTAAATCCCTAATATCCGATAAAACCCATCTTCTTGTTTTTCAACCAAAGCATTTGTTAAATCTCTTGCAATGAATCCGATACCTGCGTTTATTCCGTTTACAGCTAAAAGCATTAATACAATTATCGCAAGGAATAACCAATGTAACCATCTACGGTTTTTTAATTGACGCCTTAAGCTAAAAAAGCTCCCTGATCCAATTAAAAATAAGGCAGAGAAAAGTAATCCCCAGCTACCAGCCCATATTGAATTGACAGTATTAACTACACCTCCGAAATACTTTTCAAGAAAAATTGGTTGAAAGCTTTCAAAAAAACTGATTATTCCTGTAAGACCAACAAGTACTACTCCACCAACACAAAATAAAAGAGAAATCAAAGGCCATATGAATTGGAATCCATTACATTGGTCTATGGGAAGAAAAAACGGCTGAGATAACTTCCTTAATTTTTGTAATTGGTACAATATTTTGGATTTATTATTAACTGCTTTATTCATCAATCGACTAGTTTTATAAGGTAAATTATAACTTTTAGAAGTCTATTGACCAAAGCCAATAAATGAAAGTGCCCAATCAGGTAAATTTAAGTAATTCAAGATTGTCATATCAAATTTATGAACTTTTGGAAAAGATTTATCTAATACCCACCATAAAAGAAAAGGAAGATTAAATAAAATTTGTAATTGCCATTTATAAGTTAAAATTCTCCAAATTTTTATTAACTTAGTTTTGAGTGAGTCGTCTAACTCATTCCAATTTTTTTGATATTAAATTAAATAAATTTTTGGATTCTGTATTTAAGGAATTTGGTGTATTCATTTTGTTTTTATTTATTTATAACCCATAGACATATCATTCGAGAGTTTTAACCTGGGGGCCAATGCATTTTTCTTCCAGATAAAAAATGAATATGTAAATGAAAAACTGTTTGTCCCGATTCAGCTCCAGTATTAATTACTGTTCTCCAATTAGTTAAATTTTTTGATTTAGCTATTTTGCTACCAACAAAAAGTAAATGCCCTATTAAATTTGCATCTTCTTCAATACAATCTAATAAACTAATAATTGGCTTTTTTGGAATAACTAAAAAATGTACTGGTGCTTGCGCTTGGATATCATTAAACCCAATACA
>MWOQ01000245.1 GCA_002026145.1 Prochlorococcus sp. HOT208_60m_813L03
GGAATTTTAAAACTAGGTAAGTACATTACCTTAGTTCCATATTCTGTTGTTTCAGGATTTATGTCTGGTATTGGTGTAATCATCATTGCACTTCAGATTGAACCATTACTAGGAATTAGCACTCGTGGTGGGGTAGTCGAATCTTTATCTACTGTATTTTCAAATTTCCAGCCAAATGGTGCTGCTATAGGAGTAGCAATAATGACACTAGGTATTGTTTTTCTAACACCTAGAAAAATAAGTCAATGGGTTCCTTCTCCTCTCTTAGCTTTATTGATAGTAACTCCAATATCAATTTTAATTTTTGGAGATGGAGCTATTGATAGAATTGGAGAAATTCCAAGGGGAGTTCCATCTTTAAACTTCCCAAGTTTTAATCAATATTTTCCAATTATTTTCAAGGCAGGATTAGTCCTCGCAGTACTTGGCGCTATTGACTCCTTACTGACATCTCTTGTTGCAGACAATATCTCTCAAACTAAACATAATTCAGATAGAGAACTTATTGGTCAAGGAATAGGAAATGCTGTAGCAGGTCTGTTTTCAGGTTTACCTGGAGCAGGAGCAACAATGAGAACAGTTATTAATGTTAAATCTGGAGGCTCAACTCCCATCTCTGGTATGGTTCACTCAGTTGTATTGTTGATAGTTTTAGTTGGTGCTGGACCTTTAGCTGAGCAAATACCAACTGCGTTGCTAGCAGGAATTCTTATAAAAGTTGGTCTAGATATCATTGATTGGGGATTCTTGAGGAGGGCTCACAAGTTATCTTTAAAAACTTCAGTTGTTATGTACGGTGTACTCCTAATGACTGTTTTTTGGGATTTAATTTGGGCTGTTTTAGTAGGTGTATTCATAGCAAATATGCTCACTATTGATTCAATAACCGAAACTCAACTAGAAGGTATGGATGAGGATAATCCCTTATCAAAAGATGATCAGGCTAAAAATGCATTACCTGCTGATGAAAAAGCACTGCTAGATAGATGCTCAGGTGAGGTAATGCTATTTAGACTTAAAGGACCACTAAGTTTTGGAGCAGCCAAAGGGATATCTGAGAGAATGATGCTTGTAAGAAATTACAAAGTTTTGATATTAGATATCACTGATGTACCAAGACTTGGAGTAACGGCGACTCTGGCAATAGAGGATATGATGCAAGAAGCAAAAAATAATTCCAGAAAAGCATTTGTTGCTGGTGCTAATGAAAAAGTAAAAGATAGATTGGCTAAGTTTGGAGTTGAAGGCATTATTGAAACAAGAAAAGAAGCTTTAGAAACTGCTCTAAGAGAAATAGCCTAGTAATTTATGGAAATAAATCCAATCCTGCAAAATGTATTAGCCCCGCCAGTTCTATTCTTTTTGATTGGAGCAACATCAGTACTTTTTAAATCTGATTTAGAAATACCAGCTCCATTACCTAAACTCTTCTCCTTATATCTGCTTCTAGCTATTGGGTTTAAAGGAGGTATAGAGATACAGAAAAGTGGTTTTACAGATCAAGTATTGCCAACTTTAAGTGCTGCAATACTGATGTCACTAGTAATCCCCCTTGTTGGATTTTTAATTTTAAGATTTAAGTTTGATGTCTTTAATTCAGCCGCAATAGCAGCAGCATACGGTTCAATTAGTGCTGTTACATTTATTTCCGCAGAAAGTTTTCTGGAAAGTCAAAAAATAGCTTTTGATGGGTTTATGGTTGGCGCCTTAGCTTTAATGGAATCCCCTGCAATAATTGTTGGATTATTACTTGTAAAATTTGCAGCTCCCAAAAATAGACCAAAATCAAGAAAAATGCATTTAAGCGCAATATTACACGAATCACTTTTGAATGGATCAGTTTATTTATTGCTCTCAAGCTTGATTGTAGGATTTCTCACTGCTTCCAGTAATCCCTCAGGGATTGCAAAGATGGAGCCTTTTACAGGACAATTATTCTATGGAGCAGAATGCTTCTTCTTGTTAGATATGGGAATAGTCGCCGCTCAAAGATTGCCTAGACTTAAGAACGCTGGTTCGTTCTTGATTGGCTTTGCAATTTTTATGCCTTTGTTTAACGCATTTATTGGTGTTTTCGTTGCAAGATTTTTATCTTTAGGATCTGGCAACGCACTTTTATTTGTGGTTTTATGTGCAAGCGCCTCTTATTTAGCAGTTCCTGCAGCAATGAGGATGACAGTTCCAGAAGCTAAATCTAGTTATTATATTTCAACTACACTAGGTCTAACTTTCCCATTTAATATAGTCCTAGGAATTCCCATATATATGAGTTTAGTAAATACCGTTATCCCACTTTCCCCTCTATAAAAATGAAAAGATTAGACTTGATATTTAGTGAAAGAGAACTAGATGCAATTATTAAAACATTAGAAAAAGCAAATGTTCCTGGATATACAGTTATGAAACACGCCACAGGAAGAGGGCCTGAAAGAGTTGTTACTGAAGATATGGAATTTACAGGATTAGGAGCAAATGCTCATGTAATTGTTTTTTGTGGGCAAGAATTAATAGATAAAATGAGAGATAATATCAGGGATGATTTAAGCTATTACGGAGGAGTCGCTTATATTTCTGAAGCAACACCACTTTAAATTAAATAAGAAATTTTTTTAAGAATGAATCCAATCTACTCTTATATTTTTTCTACTATTTAAATACCTATCAATTGACATTGCGGCAATACATCCATCAGAAGCCGCAACTACGGCTTGCTTAAATGGTGTATTTCTTATGTCTCCAATAGCCCATACTCCATCAGAGTTTGTAGACATAAAGTCATCCACAATCACTCCACCATCTTCTTTTAAAGCAATTTGATCACCTAAAAAATCAGTAATAGGCTTTGAACCACTCATGTAAACAAACACTCCATCTAAATTTAAATTAATAGGATTTTCTTCTTGCTTATTTTTTACAACTACTCCATTTACCCCCATATCATCACCCAATATTTCCAATAATCTTGTTCTACTCCAATGTTTTATATTTGAATTATCCATCAATTCCATAGCTTCTTCATTATCTGATTTAGGATCACTTGATGTAATCCAATGCACGGTTGATGCAAATTTAGTTAGAACAGTTGCCTCTTCAATTGCCTCCTTATTCACACCAACAACGGCAACTTCTCTATTTTTGTAAAATGCTCCATCACATGTTGCACAATAACTTACTCCTTTGCCAAGAAAATCCGCTTCGCCCTTAAATGATGCAGGCCTACCCATGGCTCCACTTGCAAGTACAAGTGCTTTAGCTTTGAAAGTACCTTCGGGTGTATAAACCATTTTCCATTCTCCACCAGCGTCTATTCCAAACACTTGAGCTCTTCTATAGTCTGTGCCGTACTGCACGGCCTGTTCTCTCATTAGAGTAAGTAATTTCTCCCCACTTATATCAACCGGAACGCCTGGATAATTAGCTATTTGATGAGTTATTGCTAAGGCGCCAACAGATGGATTTTTATCTAAAATTACTGTCTTTAAGTTTGAACGAGATGTATAAAGTGCGCAAGTACATCCGGCCGGTCCTCCTCCGATAATAACTACATCTGACTCAATGATTTCCAATTTTAAAAAACTCCTTTTTTAGTAGTTAATTAGATGAGTTCTTGGTTAGAAGATATTTTTAATGTAAATATCTGAACCTTTATATAGATATAAGTTAAAAGAAAAAAAAAGAAAAAAGCATAATATAGAAACAAACTTACATAGGAAAAACATAAA
>MWOQ01000246.1 GCA_002026145.1 Prochlorococcus sp. HOT208_60m_813L03
GACAGCATCAGAGGTGAGGGTTATTAGGGAGGAACTAAATTTAACGGATCCCTATATTGTTGAAAATGGTGCAGCAATATATGGTGATTCTCTTGAAAAAGTTAATGGAGAAATTATTCTTGGAATACGATACGAATTGCTTGAAGAAATCTTAAATTTTATTTCTAAAGAAATTGATTACAAACTTATTCCTCTTAATAATCTCAATGATCAAGATGCAACTCAGCTAACCGGTTTAAAAGGTAATTCACTGAAATTAATGCGTGATAGACACTGGAGCATGCCTTTTTTAAATCCGCCATGTTTTTTAGAAGAGAAAATTAATATCTGTTGTAAAAAGTTCAAGGTTGATATTTTTAAAGGAAATAGAATGAGTCACTTATTATCTATTAAATCGAATAAAGGTAAAGCAATAAATGCTCTAAAGGAATATTCAAATACTCAAAATATTGAAATTATAGGTTTGGGTGATTCTCCTAATGATTTGCCTCTGCTTTTAAACTCAGATATTAAAATTGTTATACCTGGTAGAGACGGACCTAACTTAAATTTACTAGATCAATTAAAAGATTTTGAATTTACTTTGGCTTCTGAACCAAATGGATATGGTTGGAAAAATGAAATCAATAAATTGATAAATAAGCGAGAACTTAGTTAGAAATATGAAAGGTTTAGATATTAATTTTCCTCTTGATAAATTTGAAAGATTAATTGTTGATATTGGTTGGGAATCCTTAGATGATTGGTTCAATTTTTGGAATAATCAAAGAAAAATACTTTCAATTGATGAATATTGGAACAAAAAAGTAAATGATGATTGGATTTGGGGTTTAGCTCTACCTCTTTTATCTCAGGCTTATAAACTTCAAAATAATTTTTCTGATAGAAAAATAATTGGGATTTCAGCTCTACCTGGTACGGGTAAAACAACACTAGGTAAATGGCTAGAAACTATCTCGTTAAAATTAAACTTCAAAATTGCAGTTATTTCAATTGACGACTTTTATCTCCCATCAGATGAAATGAATTTGGCAATTAAAAATAATCCGTGGAATGTCTCAAGAGGGTTTCCAGGTAGTCACTCAGTAAAATTAATGTATGAAAAATTATTAAATTGGAAGATAAATGGAAAATTAAATGTACCAGTTTTCGATAAATCTTTAAGAAACGGTTTAGGAGATAGATCTCACTGGAGATTAGATAATCCTGATTTATTAATTCTTGAGGGATGGTTTTTGGGAGTTAAACCATACTCTACTGACATAAATGATAAGCCTATAAATATAACAAATTTGAGTCTTCAAGAAACTTCTTATGCATTAAAAATTCAAAAAAACCTAAACGAGTATTTAGATATTTGGTCTTTAATAGACAATATTTGGCACTTAAAGCCCTTGAAGATTGAATATATGAATATTTGGAAAACAAATCAGGAAAAAGAAATGTTTTTACAGAAAGGTAAAGCCCTTCAAGATGAAAATTTATCCAATTTCTTGAGAATGCTTAATGTCTCAATTCCTCATGAAAGTTTTGATGCTTTAAAGTCTTACGCGCTTTTATTAATTGATCAAGAAAGAAATTTAGTTGAGGCTGGTTTAAATTTGTAGTATTTCTAAATTTTTTTTTTTTCAGTAAATTTTTATACATTTTTGTTTGCTTTAAATGGTGTTTAATTGAAGATATTTGCTGTTTAGGGATGGTTGAGTTTTCTTACAAAAATGAAGGTTGTAGAATGGTTGTATTGAGATGTATTGGCCCTTCAAATTTTTTCTTAGAGAGGGTTCTATTTCCAACTGATATTCTTACTTTTATGGCCCCAAATGATTCAAGAGTTGAAATCTGGGGAAATGAATTATATGGTCCTAAGTTGGAAGAGAGAATAAGAATTTCTGCCGATAATGAAGATTCGACTTTAGTAGCTTAGAACAGATGTTATTTAATTGTCTTCGAGTCAAAATTTTTAACAAATACCTATTTTTTATTGATATTATCTAACTAGTTTTAGTTTTATAGATGTATTATTTTTCTTCATTTGCTATAGGCGGTTTTGTCCCTTCTGCAGCTATAGCGGGTGTCTTACTTTTGGTTGGTTTAGGAGCCTTCTTCTATCTTGGTATTAAAGGACCAACAGATTATTAAACCTTAGTTAATAAAACAAATGATAATTTTAATTTTTCATAACTTTATTTAATAATTTAATATTATGGATTTAACAACTATTTTATTTATATTAAGCTTGCCTTTCGTTTTATTAACAGTTTATTTTGGTACAAAAAATAATTTTTACGAGAGTGAAAACTACAAAGGAGATGGTTGTGCTCACGATGTAAAAAGGTAAATTTTATTGTTATTAATTACCTCTAAAGACACAAGTCCATCTGCTATCAAACTGCCAAACAGGTTTATATATTTCATTAGTAATTTTTTCACCTGCTTTTTTACAAGTATCTAAGTCTTTCATTGGAATAGAATGTAACGAAGGACTTGTTATTCCACTTACTTCTGGTCTTCTTCCTGGCCCTTGTCTATAAGTTCCAATTATTAACCAATAATTAGCTTTTGCAGGATTATAAAAAATTAAGGAAAAAAGAAAAAATAATATTAAGAAAGATTTTTTTTTCATTCTTTTATATTAGCTTTTAATTATTAAATGTAAATTGCTATTAATTAATTAGATAATTTAATAATTTTTTTGGAATATTTAAAATTAATTTTATATGGATTGATTCAAGGGTTGACGGAATTTATTCCTGTAAGTAGTACGGCTCATTTAAAAGTCATATCTCTTTTTTTAGGTATTGATGATCCTGGTGCTTCTTTGTCAGCTACTATTCAATTTGGAAGTGTATTAGCTATTGCTTGGTATTTTAGGAATGATATTTTTAATTTCAAAACTCAATCTTCAAAAAAATTCTTTGAATATCTCTTGCATGAAAAGTTATTTAAGTCTATTTTGATTGGTACTATACCAATTGTTTTGCTTGGCGGGAGTATCAAATTATTTGCTCCTTATTTTTTTAATAACGTTCTTCGTTCAAATTTATCGATAGCGCTAGTATCATTATTCATGGCTTTTTTTATGTACTTGGCAGATAGTTCGAAAAGAGGTTCTATTAATATTAAAAACCATAATTATTCAGATAGTTTTTTGATAGGTTTTTTTCAGGCATTTGCCATTTTTCCGGGTGTTTCAAGATCCGGTGTAACTATTTCCAGTGCTCTTATATCAGGATGGGAAAGAGAAGATGCTGCTAAATTTTCTTTTCTTTTAGGGATGCCAGCAATATCTCTTGCTGCCATTGTTGAATTTATTTCTGGTTTTAATGATTTTTTTTCATTAGGTTTCCTACCTCTTCTTGTGGGTCTTGTTACGACATTTTTGTCTTCTTTATTGGCTATAGATTTCTTATTAAGATACTTTTCTTCAAATGGTTTGAAAATATTTATTATTTATAGAGTTATATTTGCTGTTGTAATTCTTCTGAATTTATAATTAGTTGTGAAAAAATTTTTGCCATTATGTTAAGGTTTTAAAAAATCTTTCTAATGAATATTTTTATATCATTCCAATTAGGTGAAGTGGAGATTTCAAATCTTACTATATTAGTTTTAGCGTTTTTTTCTTCTTTCACATTCATAGCTGTGGGTATAAGTTCATATAAACTATATAAATCCCTTATAAATGAAGATGATAAATAATCGGAACGGCGGGATTTGAACCCACGACCCCCACTACCCCAAAGTGGTGCGCTACCAAACTGCGCTACGCCCCGTGTCTTTACTATAAATAAAAGATTGATTTAAATGTTATTCTCTATAGGATTGTTATCAGATCTCAATACACACTTATCAACTTCCCAATTAAAGTTTTCCCATATATGATCTTTTAATTTGTAATTGCTTCCATTAAAAACTCCTAACTTGATTTTTGTAGGAGAAGCAGAACAGTACTGCCTGCTTCCAGATGATGCAAGATATTGTTGATGGTATTCTTCTGCATAAAAGTATTCATCAATCATTTTTATTTCCGTTTCAATTAAACCAAGATTATTTTCGATAAGTTCCTTTTGATATTGTTCCTTACTAGATAAAATGGTTTTTAAATTATTTTCATTTGTATAATATATTGCTGATCTATATTGAGTTCCCATATCATTACCTTGCCTGTTTTTTTGAGTAGGGTCATGACATTCCCAAAACATTTTTAACAAATCACTTATATCTATTTCTCTTTTATCCCAAATAACTCTTACAACTTCTGAGTGACCAGTTAAGCCGGAACATACTTCATAATAAGTTGGATTGTTTTTTTCACCACCCGCATAACCTACAGAAGTTGTGACAACTCCAGGAAGTTTCCAAAAACATTTTTCAGCTCCCCAGAAACAACCACATCCAAAAATTATTTCATCTTCTTGGATATTAGGATCCTTTTTAATATCTGTTTTTAAAATTCTATGTAATGAATAAGCATCATTATTTAAATTTACCTCCGCATTAAACATGATTTTTTTCAGGAATTTAAACATAATTGAAATCTCTTCATTATAGGTAAAAAAGTTTACTTTTAGCTCTTAACAATTCTAGTAGCTAATTCTCTTTCCCAAAGTTGTTTATATAGCCCATTTTCTTTTACTAAATCTTTATGCTTTCCTTCTTGTACTATTTCTCCTTTATCCATTACTAAAATCCTATCACAAGAAGCTGCAACTGAAAGTTGGTGACTAATCATTATGATTGTTTTATTATTTCTAAAACTCATTTCATCAATTATTTTGGCGGCTGTTTTATTATCTACACTTGCTAAAGCATCATCAAGAACAACAATAGGAGAATTAACAAGGAGTGCTCTACCTAATGCAGTTCTTTGCCTTTGTCCTCCACTTAATGTAATACCTCTTTCACCTACAATAGTTTTAAACTTTTGAGGAAAACTATTGATATCATCCATCAATCCAGATTTTGTTGCGCTTTCTTTTACTAAAAATTTAGAAGCTTTAGGTTCTCCAAAACTTAAGTTTTCTGAGATTGTAGAAGTAAATAAGAATGCTTCTTGAGGAACGATTGAAATATTTTTTCTAATATCACATAATTTTATAGTTTTAACATCAATTTCATCTATAAATAATAGATTATCTGGAATTTCTATAGTTCTACCAAGAGACTTAGCAAGTGTTGTTTTGCCACAACCTACTGGGCCAACTATTGCAATAAGTTCTCCAGGGTAAATTTTAAAATTTAGACCATTTAAAGAATTAAATTTTGATCCTGGATACTTTATCGTTAAACTTTTTGCTTCTAACAATCCTTTAACCTTTCTTTTTAAAAATTTAGTATCTGATCTATCTACAATATTTGGTTTGTTCTGAAGGATTTCTTCTACACGATCTAAACTCACTTGACCTAGTTGAAAAGTATTTAAGGTAAAACCCAATAGAGCTGTAGGGAAGACTAGTCTTTCTACGTAAAGAATTAAAGCTACTAAACCACCTATCGAAATAAATCCACTCTCTAGTTGGAAAGTTCCTAACGATAATAAAATCAACAATGAAATTGAGGAAATACCTTGCAGCAATGGGAATAGTGTACTCGCGGTTCTTGCAAGTTTTATCGCTGAATTTCGATAGGCATTATTATATAAGTTAAATTCTTTTTTCTCACCATTCTCTTGGGCATAAATTTTGATGGCGCTTATGCCAGAAAGATCTTCTTGTATTAGATCACTAAGTTTTGATAATGATTCTTGTTGAGCTTTTCTTTGTTTAACCATTCTACCTCCAAATAGACTTACAAGTCCTAGAATTAATGGAAATATCAATAAAGCTGATATTGTTAATGTCTTATTTATCGAAAACATTGAAGGAATAGTGAATGAATAAGCTAAGACAATGTTGCACAAACTTAAAACAGTAAATCCTAAAAGTCTTCTTATGTTTTCCACATCGCTTGTTGCTCTACTAATAATGTCTCCACTACCTTTTTTTTGTATCCAATCTGGATCTTGAATAAGTAAATGGTCAAAAAGTTTTTGACGAAGATTTACTTCTACTTTTCTACCTATGCCAAAGACAATCTGTCTTGAAAATAATCTTATTAAACCCATACAAGTTGCCAAGAATATTAACCACAAAGATTTAGAGATAACAAAATCGGAAGAAAAGCCATTTTGTAATTGGTCAATTATATTTTTTACTTCTAAGGGTATAACCACACTTAGTATATTTACCACCAAGAGAGCTGAAGCTCCATATAAAAATTCCTTTTTGTATGGTCTAAGGTATTTAGATATAACTTTTAATTTTAAATTTTTCATTTTATTTTGCCGATATGATTAAGATAATGTTTCATTTTTGAATATGTGAGCTAATTTTATAAATGATTCAGTATTTATTTATGGGTAACGAACAAACTCATCCTTTACATGAAACCGACAAGAACATTATAGATTCCCTTATCACAAAAAATTCACCAGAAGATCTTGACTATATAAATTTAGCTAGACTAATAAACCGCTATACCAATTTCCCTGGAGAAATTGAAATTAAAAATGATATTGAAAAAATTTTAAAATTTTGGAAAATAACTAAAATTGAACTTTTTTCAAAAACAAAAAATATTTGGTCAAAAAGCTTCAGGCCATCTAATACAAATAGAGATTTAGTTGGCTCAGGTTTTGATACCACAAATTGAATTTTATCTGCATCATTTTTCTTTAATAAATAAATGTCTTCAAATCTGTCAAACGCTGAAATCCTAAATAATTTGTTAGAGGGAAGGAACCTTGATGATTTAACTTCTAAATCATTAATGCAAAGATGGCTTAATGATGAAATTTCAGATGTTGAAACGGGAGCTTTTTTGAGTGCTTTGAGGGCTAAAAGCTCTACAGGAGTGGAACTAAGTTCCATGGCTGAGGA
>MWOQ01000247.1 GCA_002026145.1 Prochlorococcus sp. HOT208_60m_813L03
AATTACTCTTCATTCAAAAGGTATCGCTAATTCTGTAGCTTCCCTTGGTACCGCATTAAATAAGTATCAAATTTCTCAACTATGTAGATGTACGGATAATAAAAATATAATTTTGAATTTTGATTCTGATAATGCAGGGATATCAGCTACAAAAAGGGTAATAAAAGAAGTCGAAAGCTTATCTCTCCATGATCAAATTAATCTTAAGATACTTCAACTTAATGATTTCAAAGATCCAGACGAATTTTTGAATAGTCATACTCCTGAAGATTATTTTAATTTAATTGATAATTCATCCTTTTGGATTGATTGGGAGATTGATCAGATCTTTAAAGATAAAGATTTAAGTAAGTCTGAAAACTTCCAGAGTGTTATTTCTTCATTGGTAAAATTGTTGAGCAAATTACCTCAATCAACAACAAGAACCCATTACTTACAAAAAGTTTCCGAACGATTGAGTAAGGGACAAGCAAGGTTGGCGATACAGTTTGAACAAGATTTGAGAAATCAAGTTAAAGGATTTCGTTGGCATGGCAGATCAAAGAAATTTGAGCAACCCAATGAAATTTCTCGACGTGAAAAAAATGAATCGGAAATAATTTTTTATTATTTACATTGTCCTGATCTTCGGCTTTTTATTCGCGATGAATTTCTCAAAAGAGAAATTAATGGTTTTAATACTAATTATATTCAAAATTTATGGGATGCTATTTCAAAAATTGAGCAAAATAATTTTGGTTTAAATTATTTAAATGAATTAAAACAAACAAATAGTCAAATTCTTCAAAAAGAGTTTTCTGCTATTAACCTAATTTCTCTTCTACCTGACTACTTAGCTCTTAATAATCCTGATTCATCAAATAAAATCAATAGTTTTGTTAACCCAAATGAATTGTTTTTAACATTGTTGAGTAATCCTAAAGATAATTTACTTGGATCTTTATCACTTCTTGAGAAATATAATTCTTTAAAAAGATGTAGACACTTGATCGAATCTTGGGGATCTCAAAGATTAAAAACCTTAGAAAATTGTATATCTATCTTGATTGATAATCCCTCTTCAGGTTCGTCTGACACTAATAAAGAGATCGATGATCTTTTTAAGGATTTAAACTCAGATGCTATTAAATTTCAGGAATTATATTACTCGGAAAGACAACATATAAATTTTTTAGATAAACAACGTTGTGGCAATCATATTGCTAGTTAACATATTTTATTTGAATTTATAAGCAGTATTTTCTAATCATCTTTGCTACTTTTTTAGGCTTGTCTTCAAGAATATAAGCTTCCACTTCTTTTGCATAAGTTCCAGAAAAATTTGAAGTAGAGAACTCTAATGATTTCCTCTTACTTTGATGTAATTTACCTTCTAAATTTTTTATATCCCCTACGGTTTTATTGTTGTTACATTTTTGTATAGCATGAGTAGCTTCATGCCTTAATGCTTTTCTTATTGCCAATTCTGTTTTGAAGTTATCTTTGTTTGGTCGCTTCTTTTCATTTCTATAATTTGTTTTCCTTTTTGCATTTTCAGTACATATTATTATTTTATTTTCTACAAAATTATGTAGGCCTTTTATTTCTTTATTTAAGAGACATTCAATTTTATTTTCTTCAACTATGTAGTTCTTACTTATTAATAA
>MWOQ01000248.1 GCA_002026145.1 Prochlorococcus sp. HOT208_60m_813L03
TCTATAACACTTTTTGAATTTTCCACTTCTTTAGATTTTTTATTTTTTTGTTTTAGTATCTTTTCTAAATTTATATCCTTTTTATTTTCTATAACACTTTTTGAATTTTCTACTTCTTTAGATTTTTTATTTTTTTGTTTTAGATATATTTTCTAAACTTGCAACTTTCTTAGACATTGATTGAAGAATTCTTCTAGGAAATATTGTTTGCTGTAGCAATAATATCTTGTAAGAAAGGAGTTTCTGAAACTGCTGTATTGGCTAATTTAAAAAGAGGATTAGATAGGATTCCTCCAAGAGCAGTTACCGCCACACAAGTATAAAGTGCAATTCTCAAGGGGGGTAATCCTACAATCCCCCAGTTAATTTCTGGATATGATTTGACTATTTCAGAAGCTTCCTGTGGTTCTTTAACTACCATCATTTTTATCACTGAAATGTAGTAATAAATAGATATAACTGAAGTTACTAATCCAACAATTACTAGTAGATATTGATGATTCGCCCAACCTGCAAAGAACAAGTATATCTTTCCAAAAAATCCCAACATTGGAGGTAACCCTCCAAGAGATAGAAGACAAAGGCTTAAGCCTAATGTAATGAGAGGATCTTTTTGGTAAAGTCCTGAGTAATCAAGAATTCTGTCGGAACCAGTTCTTAGTGAGAAAAGTATTACACAAGAAAATGCACCCAAATTCATAAATAAATATGCAGCCAAATATAAAACAGCAGCTGATAAACCATCTTGTGTGCCAGATACTATTCCAATCATTACGAATCCTGCTTGTCCAATAGAACTGTAAGCTAGCATCCTTTTCATTGAGGTTTGAGCTAGAGCTACAACATTTCCTAGAGCCATGCTCAATATTGCCAAAATGGTAAATAAAAGTTTCCATTCTTCGTCAAAAGAAGAGAAAGTTGTGCTTAATATTCTTATTGCAAATGCAAAGCCCGCTGTTTTTGAACCAACAGATAAAAAAGCTACTACAGGTGTAGGTGAACCCTCATATACATCAGGAGTCCATTGATGAAAGGGAACAGCAGCAATTTTAAAGGCAACTGTTGATAAGACAAATACAAGAGCTAGTGAAGTAATAAAGGATGGCTTATTGATAATTTCTAAACCTATGGTCGTTAAATTTGTTGAACCACTTAATCCATAAAGAAAAGAGGATCCATACAAATAGACTGCAGCAGCAGCTGATCCAACAAGGAGGTATTTTAAGGCCGCTTCTGAACTTCTTGGATCTCTCTTGAGGTAACCAGAAAGTAAGTAACTTGCTACGGATAAAGTTTCCAGAGATATAAATACACTAATAAGGTCAGTAGATCCACACAAAAGCATTGCTCCAAGGGTGGCCGAAAGAACTATCGCAGCAAACTCGCCAATTGGGCTACCACTTTGTTCTGTATACCGCCAACTTATAAGTAAAGATATTAAGGTTGATAAAGAAATTATTGCTCTAAATGCGATTGCCAAATTATCTGAATTAAAGGACCCAAGGAATGCGCTTTCTACAGGATTACTCCATTGCAATGCCAAACTAACGAGAGAGCTGCCAATTGACAAATAGCAAATTATTGGTGCCCATTTTGATGCAGTTTTTTCTCCAGCTAAATCTACAAGAAGTGTTCCAACAATACCTAATAAAATAAAAGCCTCTGGAATAATGGCTTGAGCATTTAAATTAATTGTAAAGATTTCGTTGGGCACTTTATTAAATTGGATTAAATTAGATGTTTGATTGTAAGGGTCTAAGAGTTAATCTTAACTTGATTATAATTTGTAGGTATGATTTTTGAAATTTTCAGAAGAAAATACTTGAAAAAGCTTCAAATAATCATAATATGCCCTAACAGAACAAAAACACCAATTTTTGAAATAAACCTTGGATCACACACTTGTTATTGTTGAAAGTCCCACCAAAGCAAAAACTATAAGAAAGTTTTTGCCTCCTAATTATGAAGTTCTCGCTTCAATGGGACATGTAAGAGATCTTCCAAAAGGAGCTGCTGAAATACCTGCTGCGGTTAAAAAGGAAAAATGGTCAAGGATAGGAGTTAATACAACAGAAGATTTTGAACCACTTTATATAGTTCCAAAAGATAAGAAAAAGGTTGTTAAAGAGTTAAAAGATGCATTGAAAGGTGCGAACCAGCTATTACTGGCAACTGATGAAGATAGAGAGGGAGAGAGTATTAGCTGGCATCTCTTACAAATACTTAAGCCTAAAATACCAACTAAGAGAATGGTTTTTCATGAAATCACAAAAAAGGCAATTAATAAAGCTTTAGACCAAACAAGAGAAATTGATATGGAACTTGTTCAGGCTCAAGAAACAAGAAGAATCTTGGACAGGCTTTTTGGATATGAATTATCTCCTTTACTTTGGAAGAAGGTAGCCCCCCGACTATCTGCTGGTCGTGTCCAATCAGTTTCTGTAAGACTTCTTGTTAGGCGAGAGAGAGAAAGAAGATCCTTTAAAAAAGCTAGTTACTGGGGGATTAAAGCTTTCCTAGTAAAAGATAATATTACTTTCGAAACTAAATTATTCAGTTTAAACGGTCAAAGGATTTCTAACGGTTCCGATTTCGACGAACAAACCGGTAAATTGAAAGAAGGAAATAAATCTTTAATAATTGGAGAAGAACAAGTAAATGATTTATTGAAGACTTTTTCCTCAGAGGATTGGTTAGTCTCAAAAATCGAAAAAAAGCCATCCACTCGTAAGCCAGTTCCTCCATTTACAACTAGCACATTACAACAAGAAGCAAATAGGAAGCTTCGTTTGTCTGCAAGAGAAACTATGAGATGTGCACAAGGTCTATATGAGAGAGGTTTCATAACATATATGAGAACTGATTCAGTTCATCTCTCCGAACAAGCCACAAGAGCTGCTAGAGAATGTGTCAGTTCTATGTATGGAAAAGAATATTTATCTAACTCACCAAGACAATTTAATTCAACTGCAAGAAATGCTCAAGAAGCACACGAAGCTATTAGGCCGGCAGGTGAGGTATTTAAAACACCAAAGGAAACTAATCTAACTGGTAGAGACTTATCACTTTACGATTTAATTTGGAAAAGAACTGTAGCTAGTCAAATGGCGGAAGCAAGGTTAACAATGATTAATGCTGAAATTAGCGTAGGGGATGGATTATTTAAATCGAGCGGGAAAAGTATTGATTTCGCAGGATTCTTCAGAGCTTATGTCGAGGGAAGTGATGACCCAAGTTCATCCCTTGAACAACAAGAAATTATTCTCCCAAACTTAACAACTGGAAAATGTCTTGAAGTTACTAATAAGGAATCTACTTTTCATGAAACTAAACCTCCTGCAAGATATACAGAGGCTGCATTAGTTAAAGTTCTTGAAAAAGAAGGGATTGGGAGACCTTCTACCTATGCCAGCATTATTGGGACCATAGTTGATAGAGGTTATGCGAATATATCTTCCAATACTTTGGCTCCAACGTTTACAGCTTTTGCTGTTACTGCTCTATTAGAAGAACATTTTCCTGATCTGGTTGATACTACTTTTACTGCAAAAATGGAATCTTCATTGGATGAAATATCTTCTGGTAATCTTGAGTGGCTACCATACCTAGAAACTTTCTATAAAGGTAAAAATGGTTTGGAGGTAAAAGTTCAGAAAACAGAGGGTGATATTGATGGTAAAGCTTATAGACAAGTTGATTTCGAAGACCTTCCTTGCGTAGTCAGAATAGGCTCTAACGGACCATGGCTAGAGGGTACTAAAATTGATGAATCTGGTAATGAAATTCAGGCTAAAGGTAATCTTCCAATGGATATTACTCCTGGAGATTTAGATATAAAGCAAGTTGATCAAATTTTAAGTGGCCCATCAGATCTTGGCACTGACCCGAAAACTGGGGAAAAAGTCTTTTTAAGATTTGGCCCTTATGGACCTTACGTACAATTGGGAAATAATGATCAAGATAAAGCTAAACCAAGAAGAGCTTCATTACCCAAAGAGTTGAAAACTGATGATCTAACTCTAGATGAGGCGCTTGTACTTTTAAGTTTACCTAGATTGTTAGGAGTTCATCCTGAAGGAGGAGTTGTTGAAGCTGATAGAGGAAGATTTGGCCCTTACATCAAATGGATTAAAAATGAATCTGAATCTGAAAACAGATCCTTAAAGAAAGAGGATGATGTTTTTACAGTTGATATAAAACGAGCATTAGAAATTCTAGCGATGCCAAAAATGGGTAGAGGTGGTCAAGAGGTACTTAAAGACTTTGGAAAACCGAAAGAATATAAAGAAAAAATTCAAATATTAAATGGAAGATATGGGGTATATATAAAATGTGGCAAAATTAATGTTTCGATTGCAAAAGATACTGACATAGAAAAAATCACTATAGATCATGCGATATCTCTTTTAGAAGAAAAACTAAAAGATAAAAAAGGCTCTATTTTGAAAAAAACAAACATTACTAATAAAAAAACTACAAGGAAAAAGAAAAGTTAAAAAAATGATTTTAAAAAAAAAAGAATTTTTTTTATTAATTTTTTTAATTTTCTTGCAATCATGCTCTGGAGGCAGGATTGGAAATTTTCTTGAAAGTAGTTTTAATGATTTAGAAAAAACAAGCCAAAATGAAGATTTACAAATTAATTTAGTAAATAAAAAAATTAAAGAAGTAAAAAATTCAAAAAGTGTTATAGACAATAAAAAGGATATAAATTTAGAAAAGATACCAAAACAAAAAAATAAAAAATCTAAAGAAGTAGAAAATTCAAAAAGTGTTATAGAAAATAAAAAGGATATAAATT
>MWOQ01000025.1 GCA_002026145.1 Prochlorococcus sp. HOT208_60m_813L03
GTGAACAAAATCACAAATTCGTTGCAGGTTTAGGGAAGAATGCAGCCCATTGATCTTGTGGATCTTGATAATGTAGAAAAGATATATAAGTCATGCATGCTTGAGGATTTACCATCAATTGGACAGTTATATGGCTCTTGGGGTTATGAATTAATAAATCGAATAGAACCAAGCGTTCCAATAAATGAAATATCAGAAAACGATATTCCTTATGGTTCCTGGATGTTTTTTGATCAGTTAGTTGTTTTTGATCAAATCAAAAGATGTATTACTTCAGTGGTTTATGCAGATACAACTTCTTCAAAAGAGTCCTCTATCGAAGATGTGTATCTAAATTCAATTTCTAAAATTCAGAAAACTAGAAATTTAATGAAAGTTCCTCTGAAAGAAAATGAGTTTTTAGATTGGAATGAAAATGAGAATTTGAATTTAGATCTAGAAAGTAATTGGAAGAAAAAAGATTTTGAGGATGCAGTTATCTCAGCAAAAGAATACATAAGAAAGGGAGATATCTTCCAAATAGTTATAAGTCAGAGATTCCAAACTCAAGTCAATAATGATCCCTTTAATCTATATAGAAGTTTGAGGATGGTTAATCCATCTCCGTATATGTCATTTTTTGATTTTGGCTCATGGTATTTGATAGGTTCAAGTCCTGAAGTAATGGTTAAAGCTGAAAAAAATAAAAATGGTCAGATTGTTGCAAGCTTAAGACCAATAGCTGGCACAAGACCTAGAGGTATTGATAATCAACAAGACTTGGAATTAGAAAAGGATTTATTAAAAGATCCAAAAGAGATAGCAGAACATGTAATGCTAATTGATCTTGGGAGAAATGATCTTGGTAGAGTTTGTGAAATTGGTACTGTTAAGGTCAAGGATTTAATGGTTATTGAGAAATATTCACATGTTATGCATATAGTTAGTGAGGTTGAGGGAATCCTAAAAAACAATGCTGATGTTTGGGATTTGCTAAAAGCATCTTTTCCCGCTGGGACAGTAACTGGCGCGCCAAAAATAAGAGCTATGCAATTGATTAAGCACTTCGAAAAAGATGCTAGAGGACCTTATGCTGGTGTTTACGGATCTATTGATATTAATGGTGCATTAAATACGGCAATTACGATAAGGACTATGATAGTTAAACCCTCAAGAGAAGGGAAATATGATGTTTCAGTGCAAGCAGGTGCTGGAATAGTTGCTGATTCTTTTCCTGAAAATGAATATCAAGAGACAATAAATAAAGCAAAGGGGATACTAAAAGCATTAGCCTGTTTGGATAAATAAATGAGTCAAAATATTCTTTATAAGGGTTTTGAGGTGGAACTTTTCACAGGTTCTTTAAATTCTCATATTGGTGTTTCAGCTGATATTGAGAAAAAATTTTCTGATTTTGTAAAAGAGCCAGATAACAGAAATATTGAATACATAACAACACCTGAAAAAGACTACAAGTTTTTATATGAGAAATTATTAACTCCAAGAAAAAAGTTAAGGAAGTGGCTAAATACCAAAAATTTAACAATCATTCCTTCATCCACTCTTTGTTTTAAACATAATATCCAATTTCAAAGATCTGATATTGACAACGTCTATCATCAATTTATTCAAGATAATTATGGAATATCTATTGCAACTTCAAGTGTCCATATAAATATAGGAATAGATGATTTAGATAAACTTTTTACAGCTATAAGGCTTATAAGATCTGAGGCTGCTCTATATTTATCATTAAGTGCTAGTTCACCTTTTTTAAATAATAAATTTACGAATAATCACTCTCAGAGATGGATCCAGTTTCCTAAAACACCAAGTAGGGTACCTTTTTTTGTAGATCATAATTCTTATATCGACTGGATAGAAGAAAATATATCTAATAAAAATATGCAAAATATTAGACATTTTTGGTCGTCAATCCGACCAAATGGTCCCCAAAGACCTTTAATTCTTGATCGTTTGGAATTAAGAATTTGTGATTTTGTTCACGATATTAATCTGCTTTTAGGGATAACTGCCATGCTAGAACTAAGGATTTTAAATCTTTTTGAAAATATAAATACCTTAGATCCCATGAATGCTAGTGTTTTTTCTTTGGATGAGTTGTCAGAAATATGTGATCAAAATGAAATGAATGCTGCTAAAGATAGTCTGAATTCAAAGTTAATTCACTGGCAAGATGGCAAAAAAGTTGTTTGTAGAGAATGGATTCAAAACTTATTATCAGACTTATCATCCACAGCAGAAGATTTTGGGATGAAACATCTTTTAGAACCTATCTATAAAGTGCTTGAAGAAGGAAATCAATCTATGAAATGGATAAATCAATATGAAAAAGGTAATTCTATTGAGAAGATAATGAAAATTTCTATCGAAGATATGATGAGGAGTGAGGCTAAGAATGTTTGATTATTTAAATAAACATTTGATATGAACATTTTTACTTGTGACATAATGATTATATGGAATCTTTTCAACAGATAAAAAATAATAATGTGGATCTGATAAGTAACAATGATCCACTTGATAAAAATCGTCTTCTAATTGAAGATCTATGGGAATCCGTGCTCAGAGAAGAATGCCCAAATGATCAAGCAGAGAGATTGATACAGCTTAAAGAATTAAGTTATTCAAAACAAATTGATGAAGATAGTTCAAAAACTTTTAAAAATGAAATAGTTAATATTGTCAATTCTATGGATTTAGCAGAATCCATAGCAGCAGCCAGAGCGTTTTCATTGTATTTTCAACTCGTGAATATTTTGGAACAAAGAGTTGAAGAAGATAGATATATTCAAAGCTTTACCAATAAGGATGTTCAAAAATCGCCTGACAATCTTGATCCCTTTGCCCCAGCATTGGCTAGGCAAAATGCTCCAGTAACTTTTAGAGAATTATTTTACAGGCTAAGGAAATTAAATGTACCACCAGGAAAATTAGAGGAGTTATTGCAGGAAATGGATATTCGTTTAGTTTTTACTGCACATCCGACTGAGATAGTAAGACATACGATTAGACATAAGCAAACAAGAGTAGCAAATTTGTTAAAAAAAATACAAATTGAGCAATTTCTAACAAAAGAAGAAAAAAATTCTCTAAAAACCCAATTAAAAGAGGAAGTAAGACTTTGGTGGAGAACAGATGAATTGCATCAATTTAAACCTTCAGTTTTAGACGAGGTTGATTATGCTTTGCATTATTTTCAGCAAGTTTTATTTAATGCTATGCCTCAATTGAGGGGCAGAATCGCAGAAGCACTCACCGAAAATTATCCAGATGTTCAGATGCCCTCTGAATCTTTCTGTAACTTTGGTTCTTGGGTAGGCTCTGATAGGGATGGTAATCCATCTGTCACTCCTGAGATAACATGGAGAACTGCTTGCTACCAAAGGCAGTTGATGTTGGAAAGATATATTATTGCGACGTCTAATCTTAGAGATCAATTAAGTGTCTCGATGCAATGGAGTCAAGTCAGTTCCTCTCTATTAGAGTCCCTCGAAACTGACAGGGTTAAGTATCCTGAAATATATGAAGCTAGAGCTACAAGGTATAGATCAGAACCCTATAGATTGAAATTAAGTTATATTTTAGAAAAATTAAAATTAACACAAGAAAGAAATAATTTATTAGCTGATAGTGGATGGAAATTTGACTTAGAGGGAGAAATTGATAACAAAAATATAGATAAAGTTGAAAACTCATATTACAAGTCAGTAAACGAATTTACTTATGATCTTGAACTAATTAAAAATAGCTTGATTAGTACGGATTTAACTTGTGAACCTTTAAATACTTTACTTACTCAGGTTCATATTTTTGGATTTTCTTTAGCAAGTTTAGATATTCGTCAAGAGAGTACAAGACATAGTGACGCTATACAAGAGCTTACAAATTATCTGGATTTATCTGTTCAATATGACCAAATGTCTGAGGAAGAGAAAATTAAATGGCTTATAGAAGAATTAAATACAAAAAGGCCTTTAATTCCATCTGACGTTAACTGGACAAAAACTACAGAAGAAACCTTTTCAGTTTTCAAAATGGTTAAGAGACTACAGCAAGAATTTGGAAGTCGTATTTGCCATTCTTATGTAATTTCAATGAGTCATAGTGCATCTGATTTGCTTGAAGTTCTCTTGCTGGCAAAAGAAATGGGACTTCTCGATCAAAATTCGCAAAAGTCAAAATTATTAGTCGTTCCTCTTTTTGAAACTGTGGAAGACCTTAAAAGAGCACCAGAAGTAATGGAAAAGTTGTTTAAATTAGATTTCTATAGATCATTATTGCCAAAAGTAGGAGAATCTTTTAAACCTCTTCAAGAATTAATGCTTGGATATTCTGATAGCAATAAAGATTCAGGGTTTGTTTCTAGTAATTGGGAAATTCATAGAGCCCAAATAGCTCTTCAAGATCTCTCAAGTAGAAATAACATATTACTAAGACTTTTTCATGGAAGAGGTGGTTCTGTAGGGAGAGGAGGAGGACCAGCCTATCAGGCAATATTGGCTCAACCAAGCGGGACTTTAAAAGGGCGAATAAAAATAACAGAACAAGGCGAAGTTTTAGCTTCTAAATATAGTCTTCCCGAACTGGCTTTGTACAATCTTGAGACTGTCACTACAGCGGTAATTCAAAACAGCTTGGTAAATAATAGACTTGACGCCACTCCAGAATGGAATCAATTAATGTCTAGACTGGCAGAAACATCAAGGTCTCATTACAGAAAATTAGTGCATGAGAATCCTGATTTGTTAAATTTCTTTCAAGAGGTCACTCCAATAGAAGAAATAAGTAAATTACAGATATCTAGTAGGCCTGCTAGAAGAAAAAAAGGTGCAAAAGATTTATCAAGTTTAAGAGCTATTCCATGGGTATTTGGCTGGACACAAAGTAGATTTCTTTTGCCAAGTTGGTTTGGAGTAGGCACTGCATTGTCATCTGAATTAAATTCAGATCAACAACAAATTGAATTATTAAGAGTTCTGCATCAAAGATGGCCATTTTTTAGGATGCTTATATCTAAGGTGGAGATGACATTATCTAAGGTGGATCTGGAAGTTGCTAGATATTATGTTGATACTCTTGGCAGTAAAGAAAATAAAGATTCTTTTGATAATATTTTTGAAGTAATTTCTAAAGAATATAATCTTACAAAATCTTTAATACTTGAAATTACGGGTAAAAATAAGCTTCTAGAATCTGATAGAGACTTGAAAACATCAGTAAGCTTGAGAAATAAGACAATCATTCCATTAGGGTTTTTGCAGGTTTCACTTCTAAGAAGACTAAGAGACCAGTCAAGACAACCCCCAATAAGCGAATTTCTTATAGATAAAGATGAATCTAGAAGAGCTTACAGTAGAAGTGAACTATTGAGGGGAGCACTTTTAACTATTAATGGAATAGCAGCTGGCATGAGAAATACAGGTTGATAATTGCAATATTTTTCTAAAAAAAAACTTGTTCTTCCAGAAGGTTATTTTGTTAATTCTTCTCAAATCCCATTAGCTAAAGAAGTTAACAAACTTTTAGCGAATTGTGGTTGTGAGACATTTCCAATAAATCCTCTTTCTGAGGCTATTCAGAAAAGTAATTTCTTTTTTACCATACAAAATGAATTAAAAAATAAATTATATGGCTTTGTAAGGGTTACTTCAGACAGGGGATTGAATGCTAACTTATGGAATTTAAGTGCATTACCAGGAAATAATCAGCAACTTTATTATTCAATATTGCTTCAAGTAACTCTTGAGAAAATAAATAGAGAAATGCCTGGATGCAGTATTTCTGTTCAGGCGCCGGTTTCTTCGTTTCTAAGTTTAGAGGAAAATGGATTTATACTAGATCCAAATGGAATAAGAGTTATGGGATATAAACTTTAAAAATGATGTTACGAGCATGGAGGGATTCGAACCCCCGACTCTCAGAACCGGAATCTGATGCTCTATCCAACTGAGCTACATGCCCTTTAATTTTTCAATTTCTTTAAAGAAAATCTAAATATTTTAAACTTAGCTAATTTAATTAATGAATGCACAAAAAAAATTTTTTTAAATAAATTAAAAATTAAAAATTTTCGGAACCATAAAAGTTTTGAAATTGATTTAGAAGAGCAAAGAACAATTGTTCTTGGCTGTAACGGTATTGGCAAGTCAAATTTACTTGAATCGGTTGAATTTTTAAGTCAATTGAAATCTAATAGAGCATTAAGCGATAAAGATTTAATAGAAAATGATAGTGATATGGCTGTAGTCATAGGGCAGTTAAATTATAAAGACGATTTAAAGTTAAATTTATTCCGAAAAGGCCCAAAAAAAATTTACGTCAATGAATCAATCTTGAAAAAACAGAGTGAAATTAAGAATTATATTCGGAGTGTATGTTTCTGTTCTAATGATATAGATATTGTTAGGAGTGAACCAAGCTATCGAAGAACATGGATTGACAAAGTCGTATCTCAGCTTGAACCAGTATATTTAGATCTTATGAGTAGATTTAATAGGCTGTTAAAGCAAAGAAGTCATTTTTGGCGTTCGGAAAATTTCATAAAAACCCAATCTTCAGATATTATTGAAAGCTTTGATATTCAAATGTCGATAATAAGTACAAGAATTTTTAGGCGTAGACGAAGGGCTTTATTAAAAATAAAACCATATGTTGAATATTGGCACAATCATTTAAGTAAATCTAAAGAGCAAATAGATATAAATTATCTTTCTGGGATACAAAACATAAGTCCAGAAGAAGAAGAAGAAGAAGTTATTAGTAAAAAAATAGTAGAACAACTTTTAAATCAGCGTTCATTAGAAGCATTGACTGGTAAATGTAATTTTGGACCTCATCGTGATGATGTTGAGTTTCTAATCAATAATGTTTCAGTAAGAAAATATGGTTCGTCAGGACAGCAAAGGACTTTTATCTTGGCTTTAAAGATGGCTGAACTCGATTTATTAACTAAAACATTAAATGTCCCTCCAATACTTATATTGGATGATGTCTTGGCAGAATTAGATTTAACCAGGCAAAATTTGTTATTAAATTCTGTTGGCAAAAATAGTCAATGTTTTATAAGTGCGACACATTTAGATAAATTTAATCAGTCTTTCTTAGGGTCTTCACAAATGATTCACTTATAATTTCAAAAAGGGATGATTTTTAGCTAATCTTAATTTTATATAAATTTCTTAAATGGAAATCTACAAAAAAAGTCAAATTTTAAGTTCGTTTAGTGATGAAGAAAAATTAAGTCATCAAAGTAAACACCTTTTGTTGGAACTTTATAGATGTGATCGCGAAAAATTAAATGATGAATCTTTTTTGCGCTGTATTTTAAATAGAGCTGCTAAATTGGCAAATGCAACAGTTCTTAATTTGATAAGTAATAAATTTGAACCTCAAGGGGTTACTGCAATTGCTCTATTGGCTGAATCTCATATTTCAATACATACTTGGCCTGAATCTAATTATTCTGCAGTAGATATTTTTACATGTGGTCAAAATATGATGCCAGAAGTCGCTAGCCAATATTTAATTGAATCTTTGATGGCAAAAGAACATTCTTTGCGTGTTATTGAGCGAAATCCACCTCAAGCAGTTCCTAAACAAATCAGGACAGTTGTATAAATTCAATATTACCTATTTAATTTTCCGCTTATTAGTCCTTCAAGATCTAAGCTTGTGCAATTAAATCCTAAATTAGAAAAATATTGAACTAACTCACTAAAATTATATTTGCTAAAAAAATTCTTCAATTCATGTTGAGGGATTTCTATTCTTGCAGTTGAGCCTTGGCATCGAACTCTAACCTCAGATAATCCACCTTCTTTAAGGTATTCTTCTGCTTTCTCAACCATTTTTAGCCTTTCACTAGTTATTTCATGACCATAAGGAAATCTTGATGATAAGCAAGGTTGAGCAGGTTTATCCCACCAAGGGAAACCTAATGCTTTTGAAATATCCCTAATGTCTTGCTTTGAGAATTTAAATTTTGCGAGGGGAGAGACAACTCCTGCTTGTTTTGAGGCTTGTATACCTGGTCTGTAATCTTTAAGATCATCTAGATTGACTCCATCTAAAACGATCTTGTAATTAAGTTTTTTCGAAAGGTAGGTTGTATGTTTGTGAAGCTCTTTTTTGCATGCAAAGCACCTATCCATAGGATTTTTACTGTAACTTGATTGTTCTAATTCTGATGTTTTAATTTCCAAATGCTTTACTCCAATCCACTTTGCTTGGCTTCTTGCTTCTTTACGAAGAGTATTGGCTAATGCAGGAGAAATACCTGTTATTGCAATTGCTTTACTACCTAATTGTTCGAATGCTAATGATGCTACTAATGTACTGTCAACTCCACCGGAATAAGCAATACAAGCACTATCAAGATTCTTAAAGTAACTTCTAATTGTATAAAGCTTTTCACTTTGTTCATCAGAAAGAATTTCTAGTTGATTGAACATGGTAATTACTTTAGAATTCAGATTACCTATGGATAGGTTGAATTTATTATTAAATTTTTAATAATATTCTTATCTATATCTTAGATTAAATTTATTAATTTTGTTCAATTGACGAATACGAGTAGAAATAGAGGAATTGGTATTGTCACAGCAAGTGACAGTCAAGAAAGATCAAAAGGTCAATTACATATCTACGATGGAGAGGGTAAGGGTAAAAGTCAGGCTGCTTTAGGAGTAGTTCTCAGGACAATAGGATTAGGAATATGCGAAAAAAGACAGTCACGAGTTTTACTTCTAAGATTTTTAAAAGGTCCTGAGAGGCCATATGACGAGGATTCAGCAATAGAGGCTTTGCAAAGAGGCTTTCCACATTTAATTGACCATGTGAGGACAGGAAGATCTGAATTCTTTACTGCTGACCAAGTGACAAAATTTGATATTGGTGAGGCTGAGAGAGGCTGGAATATTGCTAAAGGAGCAATTGCTAGTTCTCTTTATTCTGTAGTTGTACTAGATGAGTTGAACCCAGTTCTTGATTTAGGAATGCTTGATATCAAAGAAGTAGTTAACTCTCTTCAAAATCGTCCAGATGGATTAGAAATAATTATTACAGGAAGGGCAGCACCTCCCTCTTTGGTAAGAATATCTCAACTCCATTCAGAAATGAGACCACGTCTCACAGGAGACTTATTAAAACAAACTAGACAAAGTAGTTCTAGTGGCGGAATTGAGATTTACACAGGTGAAGGCAAGGGTAAATCCACAAGTGCACTCGGTAAGGCTCTTCAAGCTATCGGTAAAGGAATATCTCAAGATAAAAGTCATAGAGTTTTAATATTGCAGTGGTTAAAAGGTGGCAATGGATATACCGAAGATGCTGCTATAGAAGCTTTGAGAGAGAGTTACCCTCATTTAGTAGATCATTTGCGTTCAGGAAGAGATGCCATCGTATGGAGAGGTCAGCAACAACCAATTGATTATGTTGAGGCTGAAAGAGCATGGGAAATTGCTAAAGCGGCTATTCTGTCTGGTCTGTATAAAACAATAATTTTAGATGAATTAAATCCAACTGTTGATTTAGAATTGTTACCTGTGGAATCAATACATCAAACGTTATTAAAAAAACCAGCAGATACAGAAGTTGTAATTACTGGCAGGTGTAAAAATGAACCTTCATACTTTGAACTAGCTGATGTTTACTCTGAAATGGTTTGTCATAAGCATTATGCAAATGTGGGAGTTGATTTGAAAAGAGGTGTAGATTACTAACTATTCTTGAAAATTAATTGCACAATATTTTTTTACCTTTTCAATGCCGCCTTCAATAGATCTTGATTTAATTTTGAATTTAGACAAGATTCTTGAAGCTTTTTCAGAACGTTTTCCTGATTTACATATAGTGAAAACCTCTTTACTTAAACTTTCTTTTTGAATAAATTCTAAGTCAGATTCTTGGTTCAAATGACTTAAAGGAATTGATATAGATCCCTCTATTGCAGAAGTAGAAAATTCTTCATTTTCTCTAACATCTATTAAAAGAATTTTGTTGGGTTTTGCTTTGTATAACCTATTAAAGTCAATAGCGTTAATACTGTTAATTAAATCGTTTTTCTCACAATATTCATTGCTATTATAAAAGCTCTCAAACTGAGACAGATTTGTTATTCGTTTATTTAACTGATCACTTTTAAGATGTAATTTTTTCATATTCATATTCAATAGATCAAAAATTAAAATCTTACCATCTAAAATTTCACCTTTTTTCAAAATAATTTTGATAATTTCATTAACCTGAAAAATTCCTATTAAACCTGTTGAAACACCCACAACCCCGTATTCTTCACAACTAGGGGCAGCATTTTTTGAGGGTGATTCTGGAAGTAAGTCTCTTAAATTAGGACTATTTTTATATAAATTGAAAACACTCACTTGCCCTTCAAAACCTTGTACACTTCCAAAGACGAGGGGTTTATTTAATATCAGGCATGAATCATTTATTAAATATCTTGTGCCAAAGTTATCCGAGCAATCACAAATAACATCAAACTCCTGTATTAAGTCAAGAGCATTTTTAGGATTAATTCTCTTTGAAAAAGTTAATATTTCACAATTAGGATTGAATTTTTTAATTCTTTCTCTGGCAGAATCAATTTTAAGATTACCAATAGTATTTGTTTCATGAATTATTTGTCTCTGGAGATTAGACTTTTCAACTTGATCGTTATCAACTATTCCAATTCTTCCAATTCCCGCTGCAGCTAAATAGA
>MWOQ01000249.1 GCA_002026145.1 Prochlorococcus sp. HOT208_60m_813L03
ATTAATACTCCTTTTTTTGTTTGCTCCTGTCTTTAGTAGTCCTCAAGATGCTGGTCTTCATCTTTTTGGTCCGCAAGACAAAATAGTAGATTTCAATATGTTTAATTTGGTTTTTGGTGAATTTAATTGTACTAAAGAAGAATTTAAAGTTACTAAGGGTGAAAAATACACTTATTACCCGCAAGGTAAATGGATTTCAAAACAGTACCTCATAGAAAATACTGAAGAATTTGGAGAAGGAGAATATAGTTATATAAAATCATTTGCTAATTGTTGAAAAATGATGAAATTCATTATTCTGATAGCTTCATTTGTATCATCTCCAAATATATTTGCTTGTAGTGATAACTATGTTGATCCTGATGGTAAGAATGTCTTCTTTTATGAAGAGTGTTTACATATGAACAGAGGAAAATTTACTGAAAAATTACATCAAAAATGCAAAAATTACTCAACTCAACAAATGATTAAAAATAAGATGATTTGAAAATAGTAGAAAATTAATTTTACAACTTTCGTACTAAGTAATTAAAAAGCAATAGATTAAATCCCTGACTTTTAATTTCACAAATTGTCTGCAATAGTTTTTTATCTAATTAATAATTCCAATTCAGCATCCCCACAACTATAGTTCTTTTGATTTATTATCCCAGGACTAGAGATAAAATAAGAAACAGCTTCAGGCTCATATTTTGTATCAATTAACGTCTTGAACAGATGTGAAGACACATTACAAATATTATTTGTATCAACAAAAGCTCTGTAAATT
>MWOQ01000250.1 GCA_002026145.1 Prochlorococcus sp. HOT208_60m_813L03
GGCAATGTATCTCCTTGATTGGTAACGACATTGACACAGATCGAATAATTCCTGCGCGTTTTTTAAAGTGTGTTAACTTTGATTCATTGGGTGAATCTGTTTTTGAGGACGATAGAAAAACTTTAAAAGGAAAGCATCCTTTTGATGTAGAGGAAAACAAAAATGCCTCAATACTAGTTGTTAATAGCAATTTTGGATGTGGTTCCAGCAGAGAACATGCCCCCCAAGCGCTTATGAGATGGGGTATAAAAGCAATTATAGGCGAGAGTTTCGCGGACATTTTTTATAGCAACTGTATTGCGATAGGAATTCCATGTTTTACACTACCTAAAAAATCCATAGAAGAAATACAACACTTTTGCGATAATCAATTTTTATTTTTAGAAATTGATCTAAAAAACACCTTAGCAAAATCAAAAGATTTAAATTTTAATCTTGAAATTAATAAAAGCTCAAGAAAAATGTTTTTATCAGGAGAATGGGATGCCACTTCAACACTTCTTGATAATAAAAATTTAATAGAGAATAAATTCAACCAATTACCCTATATAAAATTTAATACTAATTTTTTGTAGCTATTTAAAACCATAAAGACTAAAAGAAATACCCCCTGCTTGATTATGAGGCTGATAAAAAATACCAAATTCATAGGATCTTTTTTTCCAATTTAAAGAAATTTTAGAATCTATAAATTCACCATAATCATTTGAATCATTTGTTAGGTTCAAAATCCC
>MWOQ01000251.1 GCA_002026145.1 Prochlorococcus sp. HOT208_60m_813L03
CTTACTGGGAAAACTGGAAATGGAAGATTGCCTCTTGATGCGTATGCTAGTGCTGATCTATTCTTGTCAGCATCGACTATGCAAACTTTTTTGCCTTCAGAATGCCAAACACTAGCAAGGTGAATACTTGTGCAGGTCTTGGCTACACCCCCTTTTTGTCCGCAAACGGTAATGAACAATTTTTTATTTTTATTTCTCTTACTTTGGAGAATAATTTCTTAATGTCAAGAGAAATTGATTTTTTAATGCTTTAAAACTTATTTTTTGAAATATTTTAAAGAAGTTAATATTTTTTTTAGATAACCTTATAAAGTTCCTTATTTAAATTTGCTAGTGAAGAAAAGAATTGGATTAGGTACCTGGTCTTGGGGGAATAAGCTTTTTTGGAATTACCAATCTACGAATGACGATGATTTACGTGAGACATATAATGAAGCGTTGCGAAGAGGTTTTGATCTAATTGATACTGCAGATTCTTACGGTACTGGCAATCTTCAGGGTAGAAGTGAATTGTTGATTGGCAAATTTTTGCTCAATACTCCTTCAGCAAAGAAAAAAAGAATTCAAGTAGCAACCAAACTTGCACCTTATCCTTGGAGAATAGGTAACAGAGGTTTTAATAAACCTTTTTTGAAAAGTTTAGAAAGACTTAATAACAAATTAGATATAGTTCAACTACATTGGTCAACCTCAAAATACAATCCTTGGCAGGAATTAGGGTTGTTGAATAATCTTTGCGATTTAAAAGATGAAGGCTTTGATTTTCAAATAGGCTTATCAAATATAGGCCCTAAAAGATTGATGAAATTAATTTATTTTTTGGCAAAAAGAGATCAGAGCCTAAAGAGTGTTCAGATACAGTTTTCTTTGCTTGCTCCCGATTTAAAAAAACAATATCAGGTAAAAAAAATTTGTTCTAAGAAAAATATTGA
>MWOQ01000252.1 GCA_002026145.1 Prochlorococcus sp. HOT208_60m_813L03
TTATTGGTTGCCCTTACTGCAGAAAAAAACGATCATAAAGTAACACTTTTTCTAGCAGGAGACGGAGTGCAAATATTAAATTGCTAAAAAGCTGGTGAAATAGTTGGTCAAGGTACTGGAGATTTATACGAACATCTTCAAAATTTAAAGAGTTCAAAAATTACCATATATGTCTCAGGAATGTCTGCTAAATCTAGGGGTTACGATGAGAAGCTTCTAGATGGATATACTGCAGAGTTTGTTATGCCAGATGTTCTAGTTGAAGAATCAATTAAAGCGGATAGCGTACTTTGCTATTAAAAATGGAGCTAATTACCTCTTATTTTAGATCGACTTTCAATCGTTAAAAGTTTGGATAAAGTTTGGATAAAAAATTGCAATTTCTTGAGATTCCAGTGATAGCTAGACGCGCTCACTTTTCATTAGCCAAAATTTTCTTTAGTCATATCAAGGGAATTGGAGGAATTTATCTGCTAGAATTTTGCTAGAATCAGATTTTTTTTATATGTTTATTATCCATCAAAGTCACAATTTAGGAAAGTAATGGGTGGCATGGGGGTGCATAGGACTGTGCTGCATCGCATATATGATCTGATACATTTCTGTTAAAAATTTACGGGTATAACCTTTCAATAGCTTCTTTCTGTTCTTGCTTTTTTATGTCTTCAGCATCTAAAACAGGGCACGAGTTTTGATTTAGTGATAAGAGGAAAGTGCTTTTTTTGAATAGTTTGAAAAGTGGTGTTAGTAATAAGTTTTTCATTTATTCCCAAGTTTTCATATCAGAGAAGTCGCTTGCTATTGCATGAAGCATCCCTCCTACAAATGATCTAGGGCAACCAAGTTTGTTAACTAAAACTTCTGATTGTTTTTTGATATCTTCCCATGTAGGTCTGATATCCTCATTTATTTGTTTAAGGCTAGGTTTAAATTCTTCTGAATCATTCATATTAAAAGGTATTAACTTATCAAAATTCAAATGATAGTAATGAAAATCTCATTTATTTAAATAAATATTCAATAAAAATTACAAAATAAATTCTTTAGAAATTATTCTAAGCTGATTTAAATTCAGATTATTTAAATAATTATTTGCAAACAATTTTTCCTCATTAATTTCTAGATCTTTAATCTCAGAAATAATGCTATTAGATATTAAATCAATTAAATGTTCTTTATCCATGACTTATTTATAAACCCAAAACAAAAATTAATTACTTAAAGTCTTCAACTCAACATATAAGTAAAAATACTCAGATAAATATAAAACTCATAGGTTTGCTAAATCACTTTAGATGATTGGTATAGGGTGCACGCGAATTATCAGCTACTCACACTTAAGCTTTTTATGTAACATAATAAGTTTACATAAAGTAACAATTAAATGAAAAGACTTTTTCCTTATATAGCTTTTGCATGTTTAACTGGCTTTACGGCTACGACAGGTTTACCAGTCAT
>MWOQ01000253.1 GCA_002026145.1 Prochlorococcus sp. HOT208_60m_813L03
TTATCTTCCTTTTTATTTTCGCCATTTCCAAAAAAACTAACTGTTTTGCACCACCGATGGGATAACAAAGACTCTAATCCTAATTCCTCTAACTCAGAAGCCCAAATACCATATGTATTCTCCCATTTTTCTTTTGGAGATTTAGTTGATATGCCCTTAATATTTAGATCCTGCTTAGCTAATTCTGAAGCCAAGCATAATGCTGCAGGCCCAGAACCTAAAATTAGAATATCAAGTATTTCCATATTATCTAGTAAATCATTTTCTTTTAATTTTCTTTGCCTTGGTTGAATTGGCCTGTTTCTTCTATTTGTTCATGAGGAACTAATACAACTTCTGATAAATGATCACCCTCATCTAATCTTTGTAATTTTACTCCAGTAGCTGCTCTGGATTGTTGGGATATTTTATCTGCGTTTGTTCTTACTATCACGCCTTTCCCGGTCACAAAAAGTAATTCTTCCCCTTCTCCAAGGACCTTAAAACAAACTAATACATCATCTTTGATTCTGAATTTTATCGCTCTCAAACCCATGCCTGCTCTTTTTTGTAATCTAAACTGAGTTACAGGTACTCTTTTACCTAGTCCAAATGCACTGGCAATTAGTACCCAAGGACCTTCTGAAGAGTTAACTTCAAGATTTTCATCAGACTCATTCGTGAGATCTTCATTTTTAGCTAATTGATCAACCAAATCTGATGTTAAAACATCCATAGATACAAGATTGTCTCCTTTCCTAAGGTTCATAGATTTGACCCCCCTTGCCGTTCTGCCTAGTGGTCTTAATTCGTTAATATCTAGTCTGAAATGAATCGCCATTCCTGTTCTTGAACCAATCAAAACACTGTCACCTTCTTTTGATAGTCTAACCCAAGTTAAAGCATGTCCATCCTCAAGATTTATTGCTATCAAACCATTTGATCGAATTTTTGAGAAAGCCGAAAGTGAAGTTCTTTTTATAAATCCAGCCTTGGTTAGCATTAATAGATAACAATCGTTATCAAAAGAATCAACTGCAACTAGCGAGGTTATCTTTTTCTTCTCTTGGTATTGGAAGAAGTTGAACTGATGGAGTCCCTTTAGCTGTTCTGCTACTCATGGGAACTCTATATGCTGGCAGTGCATAAGATACACCTCTATCACTAAAAAGCAAAAGA
>MWOQ01000254.1 GCA_002026145.1 Prochlorococcus sp. HOT208_60m_813L03
TTTTTTAAAAAAATATAGTTTTTCTCTGATTTCTCTACTCGTGGTACCATTGCCAATAATGACTTGCGAAATATCCTCAGCGGTAATTAAATTTCTGACATAATTCTCAAGTAATTCACTTTTAACAATGATCGCTTTTTAAACTTTTTTTTCATTTATTTCAGATAAGACTAAGCCGCATTTACTTTTTCTGGGATCTATAGATATTACTCTAGTCATTTAAGATGCAATTTTTATAATATTTATTTCAACGATTATCGGTTCTAATGTTCTACTATCTCTCAAAGATACTACTTCTAGTTTAAATTTGATATTTTGATTTTCTTTTTGATTTTCTTGAAGAAAGTCTCTAATTTTTTTTACAAAATTTCCATTTGTATTAATTTCACTAGCATGTGATCCTCTTAACTTAATTTCATCCCTTGTTTCTCTAAGCAATGATTTAATTTGTAAATTTATTAATTTAAGATTTAAATCACTTTTCCCAAGAATTGAACTTGTAATAACATCCCCTTTTTTGACTATTAATTTATTCTTTAATAAATCTGGAGTTACAAAAACATAATTTTCACCTTTTAAAACATTTCTTGCTGATTTGATTAATAAAATCAAGTTACCACCTCTAGAAGCTGCAGTCTCAATTTTTGTAATATCATTAGGTCTCCACAAAAGAATATTTTTTGCTTCTTTGTTATTTGGGATAACAATTTTCCTAACAAATTGATCAGCTTCATTAAAGATTTTTGTTAAGTCTTGTTTTATATTTGAGCTAGAGTTAATTTCAGCAATAAATAAAGTTTGTCCTCTTTTAATAACAATATTTCCTCTCCTAAAAACTTTAATATTATTTTTTAATTGATTTAAATCCTTTTCTTTTTGAATAATTTTACCTTCAAGTTCTTTTCGTTCTTTCTGTAAAGGGATTAAAGCCTTTTTGCTTTCATCTAAAGTTTTTTGCAAAAAAGGGATATCAACAAAAAGTCTTTGTCTGAATTCTTCACTTACTAAAATCAATAAACCTATTGATACTGAACTAATAAACCCACCTGTAATTATCGTTATTATAGTTGCAGTTTTTTTCGGTCTTAACTTTAAGATACTAAATCTTGCTTTGCCAATCTTTGTTCCAAGAATATCCCCAAAAGGTGCAATTAATCCCCCT
>MWOQ01000255.1 GCA_002026145.1 Prochlorococcus sp. HOT208_60m_813L03
GATGATTTAATTCTCGTACAAGATAGATTTGATATTAAAAAAAGATTTAAAAAACTAGATCCGTTAGAAGAAAGATTTATTTATGTCGAAGTTAAAGGAGCTGATCATGGCTTTATGTGTGAGGAAAGAGAATCTTTCCATAAGGATGCATCATTAATTGGTTGGAATTTATTGATGAAAGAATTGAATTGTCAAAATTCTTGAGAATAATTTTGATTAGTGTCTACGCTAATAATTTAAATAAATTCAATATCTCTATGAAAACTTTAAAAATTGGTTTTCAATGCAAATAACTTAAAAAAGTAAAATCAAGTACTGTCAAAAATGAAAAGAATAAATACTATAAGTCTAAATAATTTTCTAGAAACTCAATGATGAAGAATTTATTCATAGCATTTGCATTTGCATTAATGCTCATCAACCCAAGTATTTCTATAGCTGCTGAGTCACCTGTAGATGTACAAGAAGTCTTTGTAGGTTCTGAGACTATGGATGGAGATGCTCTTAAATATCCAAAAGGAAAAGCAGAAATAAGATTACAAAGAGTCGAGTTGGCTGAAGGAGGGATAGTTCCGCTCCATTCTCATCCAATTCCATTATTAGGCAATGTTGAGCAAGGTACGATTGTTGTCAAAAGACAAGGGATGGAAGATCTTACCTATACAGCGGGGGATACTTTTATAGTTGGTCCAAAGACACCAAAACATACAATGGGTAATGCAAAAACTGATGACGCAATAGTTTGGTTCGCAGCAATTGGAGCAAAAGATGTTCCAATTTTAATTCCCGCTGAAGGATAAATTTTAATTTTTAATCAATTTTTTTGATTTACATTCAAACTAAAATGAGGAGCAGTTAGCTCCTTTTTTTATGACAACTCAAA
>MWOQ01000256.1 GCA_002026145.1 Prochlorococcus sp. HOT208_60m_813L03
TCTTGGCTCATTTTCTTTGCTCACTGTTGCAAGCTGTATCCATCTACTAGAGGGTGATTTGCCTTCTTTTTTTCTAGAAGATTTTAAATCTTGCCTCCAACTTGGTAAGTTGTTATCAGACATTTAATTTAGGCAATATAAGACCACTTTTCTTTTTGTATTCTTCGAATGAATCATATTTTGAGAGCGAATTATCTTTTTTTATCATTCTCGGTAGAAAAACTATAAAGAAAAATATTGCAAGAATTACTAATGGAATGAAACTCATTGAAAGTAAGGCAAATGATAGATAAATTAGTATTCCTCCAAGATAATTTGTATTCCTTATATTTTTGAAAAATCCCTCTTTAATTAGATCTTTTTTTAATTTAAGAGAAAAATATTTTTGGGCATCACTAGCAAAGTGTAAAAAGACACCAATTATATTTATAGATACAGATGCAGCTATTACGATATTTGGAACAGATTTCTGAGATGAGATAAGAATGTAGGGGGCTATCCAGTAACTTCCAAGGAAAATAAAACCAGTAACTGAAGTTAAAAAATTGATTTTTTCTTTAAAATAAGGATCTGGGAATATCTTTTCTTTTAGAAGCCAAAGTAATCCATAAGTACCATGTAAAGCTAAATAAACGTAAGGAGCGATTGTAAAATTATCGAAAACAATCATAAGACCTATTACCACAAATGCAGTAAGCCCCTTATGTAGATTAATTATTTGATTAAGTTTCATTTTTTAATAATCTAAAAAATGAAATTATTTTCTGTGGATATAACTTAGGTCGTCAAAAGTTTAAATGGGCGATACTGGATTCGAACCAGTGGCCACTACCGTGTCGAGGTAGTGCTCTACCACTGAGCTAATCGCCCAAATTGAGGAATTTTTAACCCCCCTTATAAGAAAATAGCAGGTTGCGTTTCATTTTCTAAGTAATTTAACTTTCCATCTTTCTCTTTTGGTTATTTCTAAATTAAGAATTTCTATAAATCCTTTATT
>MWOQ01000257.1 GCA_002026145.1 Prochlorococcus sp. HOT208_60m_813L03
ATGCGTAAAAATTGAGGATACCCTTAATCTTAGTGAACTTGATTCAATAACTAATAATTTAGTTATTGAGAGTAAATACATAAAGAAATTTCCTTGGCAATTAAAATTTGAAGAGAAGATGAAAGATATTTTTCCTGACGCAGAAATTGAACAAGACGAATCAACCTTTTCTTTGAAACATAAAAATCTCAATTTAGAGGATACAAAGCAAGTTCTTAAAATCACCCAAAATACAGCTGGAAAGTTAGCGGGAGAATCAACAAATATAGAAATTAATACTACTCAAAAAAACTTCATTTTTTTTAAAAAATACTTTTACAGGTTAGATTTGGATCTAAATTCTATTAAAGGAATTGATAATTTAGAACTCATTTTCAAAATTATTCACCCTCATAAAGCTATCCTTACCGATAAAAATAATTCAAATTTAGAAATCACAAAAAATCTAATAATTTGGGATTTAAATCAAGGGCAGATAAATAGTCTTGAATTTTCTTTCTGGAGCCTCAACAAACTCTTGATTGGGATTTCTATTATTTTAATAATTATAATATTAGCTTATTTATTAAGATTCTATAGATTTAAATTAGGTTCAGATTTACCTCAACTTCCATCAAAGTAATTACAACTCTGCTGGATTAACATCTATTGTTAAAAAAACATTTTT
>MWOQ01000258.1 GCA_002026145.1 Prochlorococcus sp. HOT208_60m_813L03
AAGGGCAGAAGGTCTTTTTCGATTTTGAATAGCAAGCTTATAAGCTCCACTAGTCTCATTGCCATCTCCAGGTCTGAAAACTAGCATATTAGGCATGGCACGAAGAGAAGGGATAGTTTCAATAGGTTGATGTGTTGGGCCATCTTCTCCTACACCAATTGAATCGTGAGTTAAGACATAGATTACTCCTAATTCGCTTAGTGCTGAAAGCCTCATTGAGCCTCTCATATAATCGGCGAAAACAAGGAAGGTTCCACCATAAGGGATAAGACCACTGTTGTGATAAGCAATACCATTAAGTACAGCTGCCATTGCATGCTCTCGAACACCAAAATGTAAATATCTTTTTTCAGGGCTATGTGGCTGGAATGATCCAGTTTCTCCTTTTATATCTGTGTAATTAGAGTGAGTTAAATCTGCAGACCCGCCAATTAATTCAGGTAGATTAGGACCTAGAGCACCCAAACATATTTGTGAATGCTTTCTGGTGGCTAACCCTTTATCATTAGGCGAATAAGAGGGGAGATCTGAGTCCCAATTCTCAGGTAATTTACCCTCTAACATTCTTTTTAACTCGGCTCCTTCAGACGGATATTTTTTTTGATATTCTTCAAATTTAGAATCCCATTCTTTCTCTAAATTTTCACCTTTGTTTATTGATTTTCTGAAATGCGTATATACTTCATCCGGTATTTCAAATGGAGCATATTCCCAATTTAGAAACTCTCTAGTTAATACAGCTTCTTCTTCTCCAACAGCTGCTCCATGAATTCCAGCGGTGTCTGATTTATTGGGAGAACCATAACCTATGGTTGTAGAAATTTTTATAATAGAAGGCTTATCTGTAATTAATTTTGCTTTTTCAATAGCTTCAGTGATTCCTCTAACATCATGATTTCCATCTTCAACATGTTGTACATGCCATCCATAAGCTTCGTATCTTTTTAAGACATCTTCGGTAAAAGAAACGTCGGTTCGCCCGTCAATTGTAATTTGATTATCGTCATAGAGTGCAATTAATTTTCCAAGCTTAAGATGACCAGCTAATGAGCAGGCCTCTGATGCAATACCTTCTTGATTACAGCCATCGCCCATTATGACGTAAGTATAGTGATCAACGATATTGCAATCAGGCTTATTAAATTTAGCTGCTAAGTGTGTTTCAGCTATTGCTAAACCAACTGCATTTGAAATTCCCGCTCCAAGAGGCCCAGCTGTAACTTCAACACCTTCAGTTTCGAATGTTTCTGGATGTCCAGGTGTTTTTGATCCCCATTGCCTAAATTCTTTAATATCTTCTATGGAAACTGACTGATATCCTGTCAAATGAAGCAAGGAATATAACAGCATACAGCCATGACCAGCTGATAATACAAAACGGTCTCTATTGAACCATTTTGGATTAGTAGGGTTGTGATTAAGTATGTTTTGCCATAATGCATAACCCATAGGAGCACACCCCATTGGCAATCCAGGATGTCCACTATTAGATTTATTTACTGCATCTACAGCAAGCATTCTTATACTATTTACACAAAGTGATTCTAATGAAACAGATGCAGCGACCATTGTTTTAAAAAAAGTTAAGTTGGAAATACAGAATTGGTTGTCTTCAATTCATTTTGCTGAAAGCAAGGCAAACATTGTGACCACCAAAGCCGAAAGAATTTGAAAGAGCAACTCCTACTTGAGCTTCTCTTGCATTATTTGGTACATAATCGAGATCACATTCAGGATCTGGATTGACGTAGTTAATTGTAGGAGGGATAAAATTATGTGTCAAAGAAAGTATACAAGCTACAGCTTCTATACCTCCTGAACCTCCTAGGAGATGACCAGTCATCGACTTAGTAGAGCTTACAGGAATGAGGTAGGATCTGTCTTTAAATATAGATTTAATTGCAGAAGTTTCATTTTTGTCATTAGCTGATGTACTCGTTCCATGAGCATTTATGTAATCAACTTTTTCAGGGTTAAGAGAAGCGTCTTCAATTGCTAGTTTAATAGCTTTTGCGCCTCCAACCCCACCTGGAGATGGAGCAGTAATGTGATGAGCATCACATGTTGTTCCATATCCAATTATTTCTGCATAAATCTTTGCATTTCTTTTTTGTGCATTTTCTAAAGTTTCTAAAACAAGAATTCCAGATCCTTCTCCAATAACAAATCCATCTCTTTCTGCATCAAAAGGCCTGCTCGCAGTTTGAGGACTTTCATTTCTAAAAGAAAGAGCTTTGGCACTGGCAAAACCAGCTACTCCGAGAGGCGTAATACTTGCTTCTGCTCCGCCACAGATCATTGCATCTGCCTTGCCAAGTTGAAGTAATCTAAAAGAATCACCAATTGCATTTGAACCAGCAGCGCAGGCAGTTGAAACAGAGGAACTTGGTCCCTTTGCACCCAAAGCTATAGCAGCTAATCCAGTTGCCATATTTGGAATCATCATTGGGACTGTAAATGGACTCACTCTTTTAGGTCCTTTATGACTAAGAATTTGTGCTTGGCTTTCCATAGTTAGTAAGCCTCCAACACCAGAGCCAATAATTACTCCAATTCTTGATGAATTAGCTTCGGTAATTTCAAGTCCAGAATCACTAAAGGCTTGCTTTGCAGCAATAACTCCAAATTGAGAAAAACGATCCCATCTTTTGGATTCTTTGGCTTCGATAAAACTTTTAGATTCAAGATTTTTTACTTCTGCTGCAAATTTGCAAGGATGTTGTTCTGGATTAAAGAGAGTAATATCTGAGACTCCATTAGTACCTTTTTGCAGACCGACTAAATATTCATCAATGTTATTACCAATTGGAGTTACTGCTCCGATACCGGTAATTACTACTCGATGGAAATTTGGCATCCTTTACTAACCTTTTTTTTCTTCGATGAATTTTACTGCATCGCCAACAGTTGCGATTCCTTCAGCTGCTTCGTCAGGGATTTCGATATCAAATGCTTCTTCAAGAGCCATCACTAATTCAACGGTATCTAGAGAATCTGCACCTAAATCATTTTGGAAATTTGAATCAGATTTGACTTCTCCTGCTTCAACACTTAATTGCTCTGAAACAATTGAACAAACTTTTTCGAGGATTTCTTGTGACATAGTTTATGGAATTTACTAATTATCTATATGATTTTATGCCCTAGAGTTAACAAGAGTGAAGCATATCTTAATTTTTTTAATTTCTTTGTAAGACAATAGTATTATAAGACGAGGTTCAAAAGACAATTTTTACATGTCACACGCAGTTAAAATTTATGACACTTGCATTGGATGCACCCAATGTGTAAGGGCTTGCCCACTTGATGTTTTAGAGATGGTTCCATGGGATGGCTGCAAAGCTGGCCAAATTGCATCATCGCCAAGAACTGAAGATTGCGTAGGCTGCAAAAGATGCGAAACGGCATGTCCGACAGATTTTCTAAGTATTCGTGTTTATTTAGGGGATGAAACTTCTAGGAGCATGGGTCTAGCATATTAACTTGCATAGTGCAGTTTTAAGAGAGTCCATTTTTAGAAAATATTTATTTTTTTTCAAATATAATTGAAAAAAATCTCTCGCATGTGTGGAATAGTTGCTGTAACAGGTTATAAAAAAGCTTTACCATTATTGATTAATGGCTTAGAAAAACTTGAATATAGAGGATATGATTCCGCAGGTATAGCAATAATTAATACTGAAACAAATTCTATTACTTGTAATAAAGCAGAGGGAAAACTTAAGAATTTAATAAATAATCTTACTGATGAGAATATTCCTGGAACTGTGGGTATAGGTCATACTAGATGGGCAACTCATGGAAAACCCGAGGTTAAAAATGCTCATCCTCATGTCGATGATTCAGGAACTATAGCGGTTGTTCAAAATGGCATTATTGAAAATTTCCAAGACTTAAAAAATAAATTAGAGAAAGAGGGAATTATTTTCAATTCTGATACTGATACCGAAGTAATTCCTCATCTCATTAAAAGAGAATTAAATACATTAAATAAACTTAACCTTGAGAATAATGGCTCAACATTATTAGTGGCCGTTAGAAATGTAATATCTGATCTGGAAGGATCTTATGCCTTAGCCGTATTATGGGCTGATGCTCCAACTTCATTAGTAGTCGCAAGAAGGCAAGCACCCTTGATTATTGGTTTGGGCGAGGGAGAATTTATTTGTGCAAGTGATACTCCAGCTATTACTAATTTTACAAATATTATTTTGCCTATGGAGGATGAAGAAATTGCTTTATTGACTCCTCTCGGGATAGAAATATATGACATAAACAATGAAAGGCAATATCGTAATCCAGTTTCTCTAAAAGTCTCAGA
>MWOQ01000026.1 GCA_002026145.1 Prochlorococcus sp. HOT208_60m_813L03
GAGGGGGATGAGGGCTGAAAGATTACCAGATCTAATAAATAACTCCAAAGTTAAAGATGGTAAGTCATCAGAAACATCTGTATCGGTAAAATTTAATATTCAAGATTGGTCTCCCAGAGAGGACCTTTCCCCTTTGGAACTAGAAGAAGAAGAAATTGCTCTCAGTAAAGGTCAACAAGAATGGTTGGTTTCTAGAAAATTAAGGCTTATGCCAGGTGGTTCTTATGCTTCTACTTATACTTCTGATGGAAAACAATGTACCCTGCAACAAATACAGAGAATATTAAGAGATATTAGTGTTGATCCTGAGGGCAGCAATGTTGTAATGCAGGGTGATGTAACAAGAATAGTATCAATGAATAATAAGGAGAGGAGAAATCTTATTGATGAATTAGCGGGAGTCGCACTTTTTGATACAAGAATAGAACAAACTAATGCAAAATTAAATGACGTTTTCGATAGACAAGAAAGATGTGAAATTTTAGAAAATGAATTGCAATCTAGTAAAAATAAGCTTGAAAAAGAATGTGAAAAAGCAAAGCGATATAAAGAGTTAAAGGCAAAACTTTTACAAATAATGGAATTAGAGAAAGTTCTTATTTTTGATAAACAAGTTAAGCATGTTGAATCTATAGAAAAAAAAGAAAGTGAAATTGAAAAAAATAAAATATTATTTAATAAACAAAAAGAATCTATTAGTAAAGAAATATTAGTCTTAGAAGATGCTTTGAAAATACTGGTTGATGAGCTTAAGGAGAAAGGAGAGGATAAATTGATAAAAGTGAATTCTGATATTGGAAGTATTAATTCTAGTTTGAGAGAACTTGATAGGATATCAAGTCTGAATAAAGAAGAAGGTATTAAATTACAAAAGCAGAGAGATGAAATTGCAATTTCTAAGAGGAATATCGAGTCAGAAAAGATGAGACAAGAAAATTTTGATGATAATTTTTTAAATCAATTGAACTTGCAAATTGATGATCTCACTTTAAAACACAAACTTTCCAGAAAAAAACTTTCTGATGCGGCTGGAGAATCTGGAGAATTCTCAAAACAAAGTATCAAATTAAATGCTGAGCTTGAAAGTATAAAAAAGCAAATTAATCCTTTGGAAATAAAAAAAAGGAAAATTGAAGAAGAAACTATTCAAAATAATATTCAAAAAGATGAGATATTGTCTCAGCTCGATTCCTTAGACTTAGAAAAGCAAAAACTTTTTGAGGGAAATCAAAGAAAAAAAGAGACATCTGATACAAAGAATAAAAACTTGGTAAGTAATAGCGTAGAAATTAATTCTTTAAAAAATGAAATTGATTTATTAATTAAAACTAAATCAAGACTAAATAATGAGCAATTAAGGCTTGAAAAGGATCTATCTAGATTCGAAAGCAGGAAGGAAGCTTTAAATGAATCTAGAGGTTCATATGCTCTCAGAATTCTTTTAGAAGCAGGGTTAGAGGGGATACATGGTTATGTGGCTCAACTTGGAGAGGTCAGTGAAAAAAATAGATATGCATTAGAAATTGCTGCTGGAAATAGATTAGGACAAATTGTTGTTGATAATGATCATATTGCTGCTAAAGCAATTCAAATCCTTAAAAAGAAGAAAGCGGGAAGATTAACTTTTTTACCTTTAAATAGAATTAAAAGTCATAAAAAGAATTATGCAATTTCAAGATTTGAAAATAACAAAGAGAATGGATTTATTGATAAAGCTATTAATCTAATTACTTTTGATGAAGTTTATTCAGATGTCTTTCGATATGTTTTTGGAGATACTTTGGTTTTTTCAGACTTATCCTCAGCTAGGTTATCTACACAAAAAAATAGGTTGGTTACCTTAAGTGGTGAATTATTAGAAGCAAGTGGTGCTATTACAGGAGGCAGTAAGTTAAATAAAGATTTGGCTTATAGGTTTGGAGTTAACAATGATATTGATGATTCAAGTCCTATTAAAGAAAGATTATTAGTTATCGAAGAAGCTTTAAAAGAGTCAAATAATGATTTGATAATAAAAAATAATAGACTTAGTAAATTAAATGCTAACCGTAATCAAATAATTGAGGATTGTGCCTCATTTAATAAAGAAATTGAAGTCAATCAAAATTCTCTTAAGGTTGTCTTGCAAAGAATTGAGGATTGTAAATCGAGATTAAATAAACTTGATACTGCTAATAGTTTATTGGTTAACGAGTTAGATCATTTAAAAAATGAATTGAAGCCTTATCATGAAAAGTTTGATCAATTACAAACCATTCAAAAGGCAAATTATGAAAAAAATCAAAAATCATCATTAATAGATTTTAATAACGATTTTAATAATCTTGATAAAAAACTTGAATTACTTATTAAGGAGAGAGATACATTAATAGATAAAAAGAATCAATTTGCTTTAAATAAAGAGCGCATCAATAATTCATTAAAAATTA
>MWOQ01000259.1 GCA_002026145.1 Prochlorococcus sp. HOT208_60m_813L03
TTTTTGAATATTATCTTTTATAAAGTTTGGCATAGTCCATGATTACTTTGTCAAGCTGAAATCGTGTATTTCATCAAATTGAAGATAGCGATAAAGTTCATCGGAATATGGATTAATTTTATTTTTAGTAATATCCTGATATTCTTCAACTTCAGGTATTTTGCCAAGCAGTGCGCAAACTGCTGCTAACTCAGCGCTGCCTAAAAAGACTTGTGCATTCTTCCCAAGTCTATTGTCAAAGTTTCTTGTACTTGTAGAAAATACTACGGAACCTTCATCTACTCTGGCTTGATTTCCCATACATAAAGAACAGCCTGGTAACTCTAACCTTGCACCGCAATCTTCGAATATTTTGTAATATCCTTCAGCTTTTAGAGTTTCTTCATCCATTTTTGTTGGTGGGCAAATCCATAATTTAGATTTTAAATTTTGTACACCTTCAAGAACTTTCGCAGCTGCCCTGTAATGACCAATATTTGTCATGCAAGAACCTATAAAAACCTCGTCGATATTTGTATTTGCAACATCAGTGATTTCTCTTACATTATCTGGATCATTAGGGCAAGCAGCTATAGGTTGTGTTACTTTTGCTAAATCAATTTCAATGATTTCTTCATACTGAGCGTTTAA
>MWOQ01000260.1 GCA_002026145.1 Prochlorococcus sp. HOT208_60m_813L03
TAGTTGAAGTTTTAAAGGCTGAAAACAAAGCTCTAAGGATTGGAGTTAATCATGGGTCTCTATCTGAGGGGATGCTTTTTACTTATGGAGATACGCCATTAGGAATGACAGAATCTGCGATGGAGTTCGTCAAAATTTGTGATGAGCTTGATTTAAATAGAGAACTAACGGAATTAAAATTTTCAAAATTATTATTAAAAATAAAATAAAGAAAATAAAAAAAAGAAAATAAAATTGTTATGAAAAAAACTGCAATAAAAACAATAGATAGTATTTTATTTGTAGTGTTAAATTTTATTTTTTTGAATATATATCCAGAAAGAATTATCAAAATTGCTAAGGACCATAAATAAGTCCATAACTCTCTAAAATTCAAAGTTTGGAAAGATAAAAAAAATACTGGTACCTATTCCTCCAATCCCAAAAAGTCCTAAAATCACGGCACTTCTTATTGAACACTCTAATCGATATAAACCAAAGTTTTTAAATGTATTTATCATTGGATTCCATATTAAAGTTAGTAAAGTAGAAAATTTAGGTGCATTTATTTGATTTATAGATTCAAAATTTTTGTAGTCAATAGTTTCTAGTTGTTCAGCAAAAACTTTTGAATTTACAGCAATATAAGGTATACATATAGCTATTATTCCTATCGAAAAATTTATTCCGTATATTTGCATTAATAGTATTCCCCAAACCACTTCGTGTATAGATCTAATTATTGTTAGCAAAAACCTTATTATGCGGTAGAAAAAAATTGGAATATGATAGATTTTATAAAAAATATTTGAGGAAGTTATTCCAAAAATTGCTCCAAAAATAATACTTGCTAACCAACTAAAAAAACCAATTAAGATA
>MWOQ01000261.1 GCA_002026145.1 Prochlorococcus sp. HOT208_60m_813L03
TTGAATCTGTTGTTGTAAGTCCATCAATACCTTATGACCATATAACTATTATTGAATTAAAAAAAAGGGGAATTAAAATAATTGGAGGAATTAATGTTGCATGGGAAATTTTAAAAGACACAAATTGGATAGGTATTACTGGCACTAATGGCAAGACTACTGTTACTCATTTACTAAGCCATATACTCTGCGATACTGGATTATATGCTCCTTTTGCTGGAAATATTGGTACACCTTTATGTAAATATGCTTACTCCAAAAAACACAAAAAAATTGATTGGCTTGTGGCTGAATTAAGCAGTTATCAAATAGAAATATCTCCAGAAGTAAAACCCAATATTGGAATCTGGACAACCTTCACAGAAGATCATCTTGAAAGGCATAAAACACTTGAAAACTATTTCAACATAAAAAAAAGTTTGTTAGAAAAATCTGATTTTAGAATTTATAATTATGACGACAAAAACCTAAGAAATTACTACAGTTCGCTATCAAGAGGGGTTTGGNTAACAACTAGTTTCGATAAATCAAATCTTATTCATTGCGATTATTGGATAG
>MWOQ01000262.1 GCA_002026145.1 Prochlorococcus sp. HOT208_60m_813L03
CTTGATCTACTCCAATAATGAACGTTTTTGGTTTCAAGTGTCATTGTCAAAGATTCTTTGTTCATCCAAGCAAGCATAAGAATTGATCCGTCAAGCCAATCTTGTGCTATTGCTGGGATTAATCCATAATTATCAAAGCGTAGATCCTCTATTGAAAAATTATTTGAATAAGTCATTATGTTCGTTATGTAAAATCCTACTCAATGTGTTTTATTAAAAATTATCCTAACAGTTAATTGATGTATATTCATTCTCTGGAATTTTCATGCAGCAAAAGTTACGAGGATTTTCCTTGTTCACATAGGCAATGGCGCCATAAAGGCCACTGCAGATTTGTGCATGGATATTCAAGATCATTCACCTTTTGGTTCACTGCAAAAAAATTAGAGAATGAATATACATC
>MWOQ01000263.1 GCA_002026145.1 Prochlorococcus sp. HOT208_60m_813L03
ATATAAATGCCACTTTGCCACTAATGGCAATACAAGTCGTTGCGCTTACTTACATATTAAATTCTCTCTTTTTTAAGCCTGTTGGCAATGTTGTAGAAAAAAGAGAAAAGTTTGTAAGTAATAATATTATTGAAGCCAAAAATAAACTTTCTGAGGTTAAAAAATTAGAAGCTGATTTATTAACTCAGCTTCAAAGTGCTCGTTCGGAAGCCCAAAGAATTGTGAGCGAAGCTGAGAATGAGTCTGACAAGCTTTACAAAGAAGCACTAGAACTTGCTAATAATGAAGCAAATGCTTCAAAAGAAAAGGCAAGACTAGAAATTGAAAGTCAGACGTCCGCTGCTCGTGATCAACTTTCTAAACAGGCTGATGATTTAAGCGAACTTATTGTTAATAGATTGATTCTAGAAAAATGAATTTAACTCTTTTAGCTACAGAAGGTTTTGGATTGAACTTCAATTTATTCGAAACTAATATCCTTAATTGGGCTGTAGTGGTTTTCGGTCTTTATAAATTTTTGCCTGGTTTCTTAGGTAAAATGCTTCAAAAAAGGAGAGAAGGAATCCTTCTTGAATTGAAAGATGCTGAAGATCGACTCCTAAATGCAACTCAAGCATTAGAAAAGGCGAAGAAAGATTTATCTTCAGCAGAAGAAAAAGCTTCTCAAATAAAAGCAGATTCTCTTAAAAGATCTGAATCAATCAGGATGGAAAGTGAGAAAAAAGCGATAGAGGAGATGGCACGAATTAAACAAAGTGCAATCTCTGATGAGAGCTCTGAAGCATCCAGAGCAATTTCTCAACTACGAAAAGAAGCTGTTGAACTGGCAATTAAGAAAGCTTTAGAATCTCTCCCAAATCGACTTGATAAAACAACACAAGAAAATTTGGTAACTCAATCAATTAACAATATTGAGGTGAACTAATGCCACTTTTAAATTCAGTCACTACACCATACGCAGAGGCATTACTTCAAGTTGTGAATGAAAATTCGCAAACTGAAGAGATAGTTTCTGAGGTTAAACAACTATTGGAATTAATAAATGATTCCCCTGAATTGGAGAAGGCATTATCCTCTCCCATTTTAGAGACAGATGCTAAGAAGAAAATCATTATTGAAATTTTTTCAAATAAGGTTAATTCTTCTTTACTTAATTTCTTAAAATTATTGGCCGATAGGCAAAGAATTGGAATTCTCACTTCAATTCTTGATAGGTTTTTAGAGATTTACCGAGAAAATAGTAATATTGCTTTAGCAACTGTTACTTCTGCTGTCGAGCTTACTGATGAACAGAAAGGTTTAATTACCAAAAAGATCATCAATATTGCTGGAACAGAAAAATTAGAACTTGTAACTAAAATCGACCCATCTCTTATTGGTGGTTTCGTCGCCAGTGTAGGATCAAAAGTAATTGATGCTTCCCTTGCTTCACAAATTAGAAAACTTGGCTTATCCCTTTCCAAGTAACTTTTAAATCAACCTTAAATTCTTAAATCCATGGTATCTATACGCCCTGATGAAATCAGTTCAATCTTAAAACAACAAATAACTGATTATGACCAATCTGTAAGTGTTAGTAATGTAGGAACTGTTCTGCAAATCGGTGATGGCATTGCAAGAATATATGGCTTAGATCAGGTCATGG
>MWOQ01000264.1 GCA_002026145.1 Prochlorococcus sp. HOT208_60m_813L03
GGTGAAAGAGAAATGGCTTCAGATAACAAAAGCTTAGGAACCTTTAGACTAGATGGTATTCCTTCAGCACCAAGAGGCGTGCCGCAAATCGAAGTTACATTTGATATAGATGCAAATGGTATCCTTAGTGTTACTGCTAAAGATAAAGGAAGTGGCAAAGAGCAAAGTATTTCTATTACTGGTGCTTCAACTCTATCTGATAATGAAGTAGAAAAAATGGTAAAGGATGCTGAATCAAATGCATCTGCAGATAAAGAAAAAAGGGAAAAAATTGATTTAAAAAATCAAGCCGAAACACTTGTATATCAGACAGAAAAGCAACTTAGTGAATTAGGAGATAAAATTGATGCTACAGCAAAGTCTAAAGTTGAAGAAAAAAGTAATGCTTTAAAAGAAGCAACTTCAAAAGAAGATTATGAATCAATGAAAAAACTTCTTGAAGAACTTCAGCAAGAACTTTATGCAGTTGGTTCATCTGTTTATCAGCAACCAGGCAATCAGCCACCATCTCCTGAGGCAGCAGGCGGTCCTGATCAGAGTGATTCAAACGAAAAAGGTGGAGATGATGTAATTGATGCAGATTTTACTGAAATAAAAGATTAGTAAAGGTAATTTTTAATTTCATTAGCAACCCATTTAGACCAAGCCGGAGCCAGTAAAATTCCATTTTTATAAAAACCTGTACATATAATTAGCCCATCTTCAAGATTTTTCATTATTGGTGAAGGCTCACCATCTGGTCTTGACCTTATTCCGTACCATTTTTTAGAAATTTTTCCTTTCAAAAGCCAATTTGGTTTTCTATCGAGGAAATTTGTGAGTTTTTCGAATATATTTTTTTCTGGTTTAGTACTATATTCGTCAGTTGATCCAATAATTAGCTTATTTTTTGATTTTGGAATTATATT
>MWOQ01000265.1 GCA_002026145.1 Prochlorococcus sp. HOT208_60m_813L03
CTACCTTCCCTAATTAATTGTGTGGTTAAACCTCTTAAAAGTGCTTTCCTCTGGTCAGCAGGTTTACTTAATAATGGAATTCTAAGTTGGTGTCTCATAATCTTTAAAATTGTTAAACAGATGTTCTGCTTTGTGGAATAGAAATGCCGATGCGCTCAAGAGCCTCAATAACCTCATCTGCAGATTTGGAGCCAAAGTTCTTAATTTCCAGAAGATCTTCATAACTGAAGCCCATTAAATCCGAAACTGAGTTAACTTGCGCTCTTTTCAAACAATTATATGCTCTAACGGACAAGTTTAGTTCCTCTAGAGGAATTTGAGCTTCAGGAGATGGTTCAGGTTCTTCAGGAATTTCCTCAACCATTGTGACAGTAGCAAGGGGTTGAAAAAGTTCTATTAACTGATTTGCAGCTTCAGCAATAGCATCGTCAGGACTTGTTGAACCATCTGTTACGACTTCCATTTTTAATCTTTCTCTTCCCGTTCCGCCTTCTGCCACGGCAGTTTCATCAATCGTAAAATTCACTCTCTTAACTGGCATAAATACAGCATCTATTTGAAGTAAATCAATAGCAGTTGTCTCTTCACTCTTACGGTCGACGGGTCTATATCCAACACCTCTTTCAACATGGATTTCCAACTCTAAGTTATGACCCTCCTGAATAGTCGCGATCGGTTTTTCGCCATCAACAATTTCAACTTGAGAGGAGAATTGGATATCATTCGCCTTCACTTCCATTGGACCACTCGCTACTAACCTGCCGATTTCGAGC
>MWOQ01000266.1 GCA_002026145.1 Prochlorococcus sp. HOT208_60m_813L03
CAAAGAGAATACAACTTCTACTATCATTCCAATCAACAAAGCTTGATAGTTGATCTGCTCCTATAACAATAGCTCTTTTAAAATTACCCCCTTTTAAAAATTGTGAGGCTGTAATTAAGGCAAATAAGAATCCACTACATGCTGCAGTTAAATCGAAAGCAACAGCATTAGCTGCCCTTAATTTAGCTTGAATGGATGGTGCTGATCCAAATAAATCATGCGGAGTAGAAGTAGCTAAAACAATCAAGTCAACCGTTTTAATATCCCAATTAGCCATTTTTACAGCGTTTAGAGCAGCCTTATAACCCATCTCAGTAACATTATCTCCTAACCTAGAAATTCTTCTCTCAGAAATGCCTGTTCTAGATTTTATCCATTCATTGCTTGTATCAACCTTTTGACTAATTTTTTGATTGGTTAGGATTTGATCAGGTACATAACTTCCGCTTCCCTTGAATGATACTCCAATCTGATTAAAATTTATTCCTTCCAAAAGAGTTTTTAGTTACTTATATTAGTCAAACATAAATTTGACTCAATATGTTTTATGAATTTAAAACTTGAAGCTTTTGCAGTTTATTTAAATTGTCCATAACACCATGATTCACTGCGGAGTGAGCCAAGCGAAGAGCACTAACTACTGATAAAGATTTGCTACTTCCATGACCAATAACGCAAATACCATTCACCCCAAGTAATAAAGCTCCTCCATGTTCGGCATGATCTAACCTTTTCTTAATTCTGAGTAGATTACTTTTTAAAAAAGCAGAACCAACTTTCCCTCGTCTCCCACGTGGCAGCTCAGACTTCAAAATATCTAATAAAACTCCTCCAACAGATTCAAGAAATTTCAATAATATATTTCCAGTAAATCCATCACAGACTACTACGTCGAAACTACCTGACAATACATCTCTACCTTCACAATTACCTCCAAAATCAAAACTTTTTTCAGAAGATAATAATTCAAATGTTTTTAGAGATAAATCATTACCTTTGCATTCTTCTTCTCCTATATTTAACAGGCCAATTCTTGGTTTTTTTACTTGTAAAACATCTTTAGCATAAATATTACCTAAAAGAGCAAATTGATGCAGATAAGATGGCTTACAATCAGTATTTGCACCAACATCTAAAACTAATACAGGGCGAGTTTGATCCCTTGTTGGAAATAATGCT
>MWOQ01000267.1 GCA_002026145.1 Prochlorococcus sp. HOT208_60m_813L03
AATTGGACTTAGAGTTTTAAGTGATAACGTCATTTGGTTGTTGGTAAAAGATAAATCCGTTATGGTTGTAGATCCAGCTGTTCACGAACCAGTTATTAGATATATAAACGAAAACAATTTTCACTTAGAAGCTATTTTGCAAACTCATCATCATTCAGACCATATTGGAGGGACGAAGTTTCTTATTGAAAGATGGCCAAACGTAAAGGTGATTGCTTCCTCCAAAGAAAAAAAGCGAATACCTTTTCAAAATGTATCTGTAGATGATGGAGAAACTTTGTATATTTTAGGTGAAGAAGTAAAAATAATTGAAGTATTAGGACATACAAGCTCACATATTGCCTTCTTTTTGAATGGGGAAAATCCTGTTCTTTTTATTGGTGACACATTATTTTCTGGAGGCTGTGGAAAAATTTTTGAGGGAACTTATCAACAAATGTATTCTTCACTAGAAAGAATCAAATCTTTACCAAAAAATACTCTTATATATTGTGCACATGAATATACAAAGGCAAATATATTATGGGCATTGAATCTCAAGCCAAAAGATCAAGATTTAAAAAAACAAACTTTCGGAAGTTGAAAAAAAAACTTTCTCTTGATGAATTGACAATTCCATTTTTAC
>MWOQ01000268.1 GCA_002026145.1 Prochlorococcus sp. HOT208_60m_813L03
TAAACTCTCCAAAAGATTTCTTCAACAAATTTAGTAGAATTTTTGACTTTATACTTACTTTTAATATCATAAATCAGATCATATTCCGATAATATTCTATGAGTAATGAAAGGCGATAATTTTGAAACTGAACTTTCGTTATTTGGCCCAAAATCAAAATTTCTTAATTTTGCATAATCATTAATTTTGTATTTCGCAAAATTTTCCCAAGTATTCTGGGCTTTTAATAAAAATGACATTTTCTCATAACTTTAAAAAATTTTTTTTTGTATTGAAAGAAATCACAAAAATTCGCCTTCAAATTAATCCTTAAAATTTTCTATTTCAATTTTAAGTAAATATGTTTGATTGAAGTATTTAATTTAATCGTCTTATCAGTACAATTTATACTCTTAAATCGCTCTCTGCGTAGGAGGATATTTAGTGGTCAATTACTTTTAAAATCTAATTTTAATTTTTAAATCTTTAGAAGCTAAGTCTCTAATTTTATC
>MWOQ01000027.1 GCA_002026145.1 Prochlorococcus sp. HOT208_60m_813L03
CATTTATTGGAACGCTTGGTTCTATTCGATTTATTAATTCATAACCCCAAGAGCCATATAACTGTCCAATTGATGGTAAATCCTCAAGCATGCATGACTTATATATCTTTGTCCAACTTCTTAAAATATCAAAAGGATCACCTTTATATGTTTCAGTTTTACCATTATTCCAAGTTTTAACTATTTCTTCTCCATAACAAACGGCCTCCCAAACAGGTTTAGTAGCAACAATACTCCATCTACCTAAACTTTCGCCACCTTCAACAGATTCAAGAAAAACGCCATGGGAATCTTTAGAGGATAATTTTAACCAGGTCGATAATGGAGTCTCTAAATCTGCTGGCCAAGTTTGTATGATAGGTATAAAATTTTTACCTTCTTTGTAAGCCTTTAAAAAACTATCTTTCTGTGAGCTGATCATATTAATTAAGTCAACCCAAATTATAATTATTTTCTTCTTTTATATCAACTTGAAGGAAGTTAATCAAACGTATTCTTAGTTGTAAATTTCAAACCAGCGGGATTAGGATTTTCACCTATTCTTCTAGGATTATGACCTACTTTCTCTCTACCTTCATTTACTTTTTCAGAAAAAACACCATCTTTTGGATGTAAAAATTCAATATCTCCACCTGGGAAAATTCGGTAGATTTTAAAATCTTCAATTCTTGGTTTGAAGGCCCTTAATTGTGTCCCTAATGCAAGGCATTGTTCTTTTCTTGCAAAGTACATTAAATTATCACCTTCATGCATTATGGCCGCTCCACCGGTGGGCAATTCAAATGCTTGTTCCTTCGAACTTTTCCAAACAATTGCATATTTTTCTTCGGTTTCTGCTGAGTTTAATAAACCCCCGGTACTTCCTATATGCTTTGGAAATTGACCAACTAAAGTTTCAATCATCCTTGATTTTGAGTTATTTCTAATAAGAAATTAGCATTCATATTTTGCAAAATTCATAATTTAAAGGAAATTTTCTACATTATTTAATATATGGAAAACTTGTTATTCATTTTATTTTGAATCTGAAATGGGAAAAAATACTGTTAAACCGGTATCACGTCTTTGTGTGACATGGCCTCCTAAACTAGCTAACAACTTTTGAGTAGCATTTTGACTCAGTTGTAAACTTCCTGTTTGAGGGTTCCAATTCAAAACAGGACCAATATCAGAGCCGTTATCTTTTTTTTGAATTTCTTTTTGATAACTGTCTAATTTTTGAACTTTTAATTGAAGTTTTAGTTTTTGGCCAGCTGGTCTCAATTCTAAAATTAATGTACTACCTTCTTTTAATCCTCTAGTATTTTTATCAATTAATCCACTTAACATTAATTCCAATTTTTCAGAATCACTCAAAATATGCGGAAGTTGATTGGGGATATCAATCTTTAAGGAAATTCCACGTCGATTTAATTGTTTATTCCATAAAGGAGAGAGCTTTTTAAAGATTTCGGCTAAATTAATTTTTGCCAAGTTATTTAATGAAGGAACTTCATTACTAACTAATTCTGCTGCATTAAAAATTAAACCAAACTTATCAATTTGTTCATTACATTCATTATCTATTTGAATTAAACGATTTCTCATTGATTCATCCATTTTATATTTTTTTAAAGTAGAACTTATAAGGGTTTTTATTGTTGCTAACGGCGTTCTTACTTCATGAGATATTGCACGTAATAATTTTGCTTCAGTTATTTGTACATTTTTTTCATCGTTTTTTAAAGAAGTATATATATTATGATTTGGCGCAATATTTGCTAATTTTGCAGATAATATTGGCCAAAATAATTTTTCAAATTGATTATTGATATTAAGGTTACCTAAATTATTGATTGCATTACGAAAGTTCACTCCTTCGTCATAGTTTTCTTGATTTAATTTTGCATGCATTAATTCAATTGAGAGTTTTAGGCTTTCTTCATCACACTTCATTAATAGAATTTTCTTATCTTTTTCACCTGCAATTGATAATATGCATTGAAAATTTGGGGT
>MWOQ01000269.1 GCA_002026145.1 Prochlorococcus sp. HOT208_60m_813L03
GGAAGAAGTGAAAAAATTGGGCATTTAAAATCTAACCCTAATGCAGAAATATTATGGTTCTTTTTAAAAACCAAATCACAATATAGATTTAAAGGGAAAATACGTGAATTAAGTGATAACAAAAATTATTGGGATTTATTATCAGAAAAATCAAAAACTTCTTGGTTTTGGGGATCTCCTGGAGAGAAAATAAACCCAGAAGTCCAATCTTCTCATAAAATATTATCCAATCTACCCAAGTCAGAAGATTTTGTGGTTCTAAATTTTGAAATCGATTCAGTAGATCTTCTTAAATTAGAACAGCCTGTTCATAAACGATATTTTTGGGAAAAGATTAAGAAATGGGAAAAAATTGAAATTAATCCTTAAATATTTCTAAATTGTATATTTAGGTTGAAAAACATATAGTGATCAATCAATTTTAATAAAGAAGTATTATTTATATGAATTTCTCAGGAATTTCAGAAAACCCTTTTATTTTTTTATCTTGGGTGACTGCCGTAGGGCTGTTTATAAGTCTTTCTGAAGCAACAATTAGAATAAAACTTGAGAAGAGAAACAGTTATAGAAAAAGGTTGGAACTAATAAATAGTCTTTATCCCAAAAAGTTAGCTTGAAG
>MWOQ01000270.1 GCA_002026145.1 Prochlorococcus sp. HOT208_60m_813L03
CTAACCAAGCTGATAGAAAACAAAGGTGATACAACTTCTCCTAAAACAACAAATCCACCCGCAATTAGTAAAACCATATCTATTAATTCTAAATCTAAGGATTTAATTTCTTTCCAACCAAACATTTTCAAAGATATGGAGGTCCGTAGTATTTTTAAAGTCAGAATAGAGCCAATAAGTATTGTTAAAAGTGGTATTAGTCTGATGGCTAATATTTTTAAAAACATTTTGCTTGAGAATGATTTTGTTATTAATGCACTATCGTCAAAATCAAATTTCCGGCTTAGTAGGTGATATAAAAACCTATCACCTCTAAATAAATCAAATTTTTCAGAATTTGGTTTATATGAATTATTATTAGATTTTTTTTCTATCTCATCAATCAGAAATTTATAATTTTTATTTTCAAAATTTATAGATCTATTTTCATAGATTATAGGATCATTTGATTCTGAAGTAATTATTCGAATTAATTTATTTCTTTCTGTTAGTTCT
>MWOQ01000271.1 GCA_002026145.1 Prochlorococcus sp. HOT208_60m_813L03
CTATAAAGTGTTGAACCATATGGAATCTTCTGAGAACTTAATTCATAATCTCTATTGCTCATAAATATCGTAGTTGAATTAAATTCAATATCTATAATTATTTCTAGTTCATTTATTATTTTTTTGTTTTCTCTTAGAAAATCTATTTGATGGGGACCTGGGGTAGTAATGCCAACGACAGGATAATTAATTTTTCTCAGAGCGTTTACCCAACCATTAATTAATGATTTACGAGTGAAAATAGCATTATAAATAGAATCATTAACATTTTGAATTTCTATTAATGTGTCTTGAGGTAAATATGGACTTTTGCTTTGAATAATTTCATCATTTTCGCTAACTTCATCTGCATTAATTGAATTAAAAGATTTAACAGTAAAAAAAGATGAGGAAAGTACAATGAGTATCGGCGGATTTTTAAGATCTAATACTTCAAAAGAATCTAAAGAAAGTTCAATCAATTCATCTACATTGTTTACTACATCATCTCCAATTACACTTGCGGGAACGGGCAATTCTATGACTTTTTCCACATTTAATATATTTTCAGAGGACTTCCATAACTTGGCAATAAATAAAAAATGATCGCAATAATATAGTGAAGCTATGTATTCAGTTTTAGCAGACGATACTGTTGATTTACCATCAAGTAAATTAGAAATTAATTTATAATTTCTAATTTTTTCTTGGAAGGTTTCTAGA
>MWOQ01000272.1 GCA_002026145.1 Prochlorococcus sp. HOT208_60m_813L03
TATAATTGTACTTTTAGTTATTTTTAAAAATAATTTTCCAATCAGTATTGCTACATGGAGTATTGTTGGACTAGTTATTTTCATGTTGGCTTCAATACAATTATATGCAAAGATTAGAAAAAAAATGAGAATTCATTAAGTAATGATTAGGGAAGACTTAATAAAACTAACATCCAATATTAATAAATATAGTTGTCCTAAAAATATTAATTTTCACTGTCATACAAAATTTAGTGATGGAAGTCTAGAACCGCATGAACTTTTAGAACAAGCTTATAAAAATAACATAAAATTTTTATCAATAACCGATCATCATACAATTAAAGCTCATGAATATATAAAAAAAAATAATATACTCAAAAATTATCCTAAAGATTCTTTTACATTAATTTCCGGAATAGAAATTAATTGTTTGATTCTAGGATGTCTAGTACATGTAATTGGATTGGGAATAGATATTAAAAGTAGATACCTAAATCCCTATATCCTTGGAGAATCTCCAATCGGTAATGATTTAAATATTAAATCAGTTATTAAAGCAATAAATTTAGCTGGCGGCTTATCATTTCTGGCACATCCAGCGAGGTACAGGATTCCCTTTTATAAATTAATTCCAGAGGCCAAAA
>MWOQ01000273.1 GCA_002026145.1 Prochlorococcus sp. HOT208_60m_813L03
AAAGTTACAGGCTCAAAATATAAAATATCGCTAGTATCATAATCTGTTGATACAGTTTCAGGGTTACTATTAACCATTATTGTTTTATAACCATTTGTGGAAGCTTGATATGATGCATGGCAACAACAGTAATCAAATTCTATTCCCTGACCAATTCTGTTTGGACCTCCTCCTAAAATCATAATTTTTTTTGATTCACTATTTTCTGAAATCTCACTATCAAAAATTTGGGAATTAAAACTAATGAATGATTCTTCGTAAGTTGAATAATGATAAGGAGTTGAGGATGAAAATTCTGCTGAACAAGTATCAACAGTTTTATAAATTGGAATTATATTAAGTTTTTTTCTATATCTTCTTACTTCATAAAACTCAGAATTAGTTAACTTTGCTATCTGTTGATCTGAAAAGCCTAATTGTTTAGCATGTAACATCAAATCCCTATCTAGAGAATAAAGTTTCTTATCTTTCAAAAAATCATTTTCAAAATTAAAAATATTACGTAATTTTTCGATAAACCATAGATCTATATTTGTAATTTCTTGAATGTAAGTATTCGATTTCCCAAGCTTCATAGCTTTTTTAATTAGGAGAATTCTTTCAGATGTAGGATTTCTTAAACTATTTTTAATTTGACTCTCATTTTCAAATTCATCATGTGAATCACATTCCCATCCAAAAACGCCAACTTCTAATGACCTTAATGCTTTCTGAAATGATTCTTCAAAAGAACGACCTATTGCCATTGACTCACCAACAGATTTCATGGCAGTACTTAAAGTATTAGAGGAGCCTTTAAATTTTTCAAAGGCAAATCTTGGGATCTTAGTAACTACGTAATCAATTGATGGCTCAAAACATGCAGGTGTTTTTTTTGTAATGTCATTAATAATCTCATCAAGTGTATAGCCAACAGATAATAAAGCTGCAATCTTAGCTATAGGGAATCCAGTGGCTTTACTCGCTAAAGCAGAGGATCTACTCACACGAGGATTCATTTCTATGACAATTACTTCTCCATTAGATGGATTTACTGCAAATTGAATATTACTCCCTCCTGTTTCAACTCCTACCTCTCTAATGATTTTTAATGACAAATCCCTTAATCTCTGATATTCCTTATCAGTTAAGGTTTGTGCAGGTGCAACAGTAATCGAATCTCCGGTGTGGACACCCATTGGGTCTAAATTTTCAATACTGCAAACTATTACTACGTTGTCAGCAGTATCTCTCATTACCTCTAGTTCAAACTCTTTCCATCCAATTAGTGATTTTTCAATCAATATTTGATTACTAGGACTTTCCTCTAAACCTGTTTTACACAACTCTACAAATTCTTCAAGGTTAAAAGCAATTCCACCACCTACTCCGCCCAATGTAAATGCAGGCCTAATAATAAGAGGATAAGAACTAATTTTTTTGGATACCTCCATAGCTTCATCCAGATTAGATGCGATACCAGAAGGACAAACATTTACATTTATTTTTTCCATCGATTCTTTAAATAATTTTCTATCTTCAGCTTTATTAATAGCTCTTAAATCAGCACCAATTAATTCAATATTTTTTTCCTTCAAAAAATTTGACTCTGATAATTTAACCGCAAGATTCAAAGCGGTTTGACCTCCCATAGTTGGAAGAATCGCATCAGGTTTTTCCCTTAAAATGATTTGAGAAACAATTTCAGGAGTCAAAGGTTCAATATATGTTTTGCTTGCGATCTCAGGATCAGTCATTATTGATGCTGGATTTGAATTTATTAAAACAATTTCATAACCAGCATTTCGTAAAGCTTTGCAAGCTTGAGTGCCAGAGTAATCAAATTCGCATGCTTGTCCTATAACAATGGGTCCCGAACCTAGAATAAGAATTTTTTTTAGATCACCTCTTTGAGGCATAATTTAAACCCTTCATTTATCACATGCTACTTATAAATCATCAGATGTTAATCAACTTACTTGAAAAGCAACATTTGTTTCTATAGTATTGGAAGAAATTAATATTTTATGAGCGAACTTCAGCGACTTAAAAATTTGTTGCCTCCAGAAAATGAAAGTTGGGTATTTGTTGAAGCTGCTGCTGCTATAGATCCACCTTTAATAACACTTGAGGAAATCGGTCGTGACGAAGTAGAAATTCAAATAGATCTAGATGAATGGGATAACTTTGCTATCGACCACAGAAATCTATTATTTTGGCACGAGGTTGGAAAAATTCAAAATGACACAATTCCGAGAGATGGGTGGGAAATGGCAGCTCTCGCCATAGGACTTGGAGGGGCTATAGGAGAATTGTGGGTACAAGATGGTTTACTTCTATTACTTGCTCTTGGTTTATCAAGTTTTGCAGGTTATAGATTATACTTAAAAAATAATTCTGAAAAAAAACTTCAAGATGCTATTTATGCAGATGAAAGAGCTATAGATCTTGCTTGTAGATTTGGATACAGCATTCCAAATGCTTATAAAAGCCTTGGAGGAGCATTAAAGGAGCTAATAGATAAGACACGAAAAAAGAAAAAAAGAAGTTTCTTTGAAGATAGATTAGATGCCTTAAGAAAAAGTGCAGAAAAAGCTAGATCAGAATTATCCCAACAAGAAGGTTCAGAAAAATCAGTTTCAAGCGAAAATGTTTATGGACAATAAAAGTTTGGTTTTAATGGCAGCTAAAGCATGTGATGAAAAAAAGGCAAAAGATATAAAACTAATAAAAATTGACAAAGTATCATTTATAAGTGAATGGATTTTAATTGCAGAAGGGTTATCTGATGTACAAGTCAGATCTATAACTAACTCTGTAGAGGGAGAACTTAGAGAGAAGGCTAAAATTGAACCAATACGAAAAGAAGGGGTAAACGAAGCTAAGTGGGCTTTACTTGATTATGGTGATTTGATAGTGAATATTTTCCAACCAGAAATAAGGAAATATTATGACCTTGAATCGTTCTGGAGTAATGGAGATAATCTAATATTTCCATAATATATTTATATGAACGAATCTAAGTGTCCTGTCCCTAGTGAGCAACAACCCACAAATGAATTCATAGAATTATCAAAATCTAAAATTTTCTCTTGGCCAAAAACAAAAAAGTCACTAATTAATATTTTAATAAAATTCTGGGTAGGAGCTTTTGTTCTATTTCTTGTCATTTCATCAGGAAGTGTATATTTTAAAACATCCCCTTTAAGATATATTCTATTAAGCTTTTTTAGTAGTTTATCAATTCCTCTTTTAATTTCAATAAGGTTATATTTAGGTTGGAATCATATATTTAATAGATTAATATCTGAAAAAGTTGAATACGAAGAATCAGGCTGGTATGACGGTCAAATTTGGGAAAAGCCATTAGTTTTGAAAGAGAAAGAATCACTTATTGCCTCAATTGAGGTAAAACCTATTTTAAAAAATTTAATTCAAATTCTTTCTATGATTTTAGTCTTAGCTTTGTCTGGTATTTTGATTTTTCAATATAATAATTTTTAAATGAGTTCTAATTTCAAAAACCTTTACACTTCAAACAATCCTCCCTTACAAGCAACCTTAATTAGAGGATCAAATATTGAATCGATCCATAAAATTCATGCTGTTATTACTGATAAAAAAGGGAGGGTTTTAATGTGCGCAGGAAATCCAGAATATAAAAGTTTCATAAGGTCAGCACTAAAACCGTTTCAAGCAATACCTTTCGTTAGTAGTGGAGCAGCTTCAAAGATCAATAATGAATCAAAATCAATTGCTTTAGCATGCGGTTCACATAGTGGATCAAAACTTCATTCAAGGGAAGCATTCAAAATTTTATGGGAATATGACATTGACATTAATAATCTTAAATGTCCAAAATTAAAGACAAGTCCATTAGAACATAATTGTTCGGGTAAACATGCTGCTTTTTTAGCTACATGCAAAAAAATGAATTGGCCCCTAGATAGCTACTTATTGGGGGATCACCCTCTTCAAATAGAAATAATTAGAATTGTTTCTGAATTACTTGAAATCCCGTCTTCTGAAATAAAAGTAGAACGTGATGATTGTGGTGCACCCACTCTTTATTTAAAACTATTAGAAATGTCAAGGTTATATTCACTTCTAAGCAGTTCCGAAAATGCTGAATTAGAACAAATCAGTAGAGCTATGACAGTAAACCCAATTATGATAAGTGATAACAATAAATTTGATACAGAAATAATTAAAGCTTCTCATGGAAACGTTATAGGTAAAGGTGGTGCCGAGGGAATACAGTGTCTATGTAAAGTAAATGAAGGGATAGGTTTAGCTTTAAAAGTAGAAGACGGATCAAAAAGAGCAAAGCATGCTGTTAGTCTTCACTTACTAAAACAGTTAGAGTGGATTTCTGACTTAAGAATTCAAGACATTGAAGAAAAGGTGTTTAATTTTTCTGAAGGAGTGCGACTTGAAGTTAAAGGTAAAGTAAAATTCCAAGAATCCTAAAAAACACGAAAAATAACCCTTTCAGATGTATGCTATGTATATGACGCGGGGTAGAGCAGTCTGGTAGCTCGTCGGGCTCATAACCCGAAGGTCGGAAGTTCAAATCTCCCCCCCGCCACCATTTGTAAGCAGCTTCACAGCTGCTTTTTTAGTATTTGCATATTTATAGAAATTATAAAAATATTGACTATAACGTCTTAACTAAAAAGAGTTTATTAAAAATTATTTGAGATCTTTTTGAATAGAGAATTTCAAGTCAACTCTAACTATTAGGCCAGTGATGATTAAAAGTATTCCAATGTATGAATTCAAAGATAGATCCAAAATATTAAATTTATTTCAAACTAAATTTTAACTCACAAATCATATCTATTAAATACGCCAATAAAAATAATCTGAAATTCTAACTTTTACAACTTTAATAAGAAATTTAATAAAGTAGAGTAAAGCTTATCTAATTAAGAAAAATTATATGCAGAATTTGCTACAGCGTGATTTAGGTTCAACCATGTTATCAATAGCTGTCATACTAGGTTGGTTAGGTCTGTTTTTTGTATTTTTGAGAGTTTTAACAATTTCAATAAAGAGAATCCTTGAAGCGGTTTTCAAAAAATCGTAATTATTGAAATAAATCAATAATTACGAATTAATCGCATAAATCCTTTATCACTAAGTATAATGACCTAAAAAATGTCAATTTTAGACAAGGTTAAGATAGGAAATTCCGTTCAAGTTAACTTAGAACTATCTAAAGATAGACTTACCAAAGAAACTATTGATGCTATAAATGTTTCTTCATTGGGAAGGATAAGTGATTTCAGAATAACTGATGGCAAAGGTATTGGAGTAGTCTTGCAATTATCTAATGGAAAAGAGCAATGGTTTTTTGAGGATGAAATTGATATTCTCGACGAAAATGGTAATGTAATTAAAAGAAACAATAATAAAGAGAATAGTAATTTTATATTTTATTTTTTAAGAAGATTAAATTATGAAAATAAAAATAAGGTAAGCGAGTTACTTAATCCAATTAACTTTTTTATCTGGCTGGTTGTATCGTTTAAAGATATTTTTTAATTGGTAAAAAAATTTTCTAAAATAAAAGTAATTAAATATTTATCTAAATATAAAATTTCAGTAATTAAAAATTTAAATGGTACAAAATATTATCGATGTAAGAAATTTATCTAAATCATTTGACATCTCTTCCAAAGAACCAGGCCTAAAAGGAACAATTAAACATTTTTTTAGAAGACAAACAAAAAGTTTAAAAGTTATAAAAGAAATAAGTTTTGAAATTAAAGAAGGAGAAATAGTAGGTTTTCTAGGTGCTAATGGAGCTGGTAAAACAACAATATTAAAAATGCTTTGTGGCTTAATTTACCCAAGTGAAGGTTTAATTTTGGTTTCAGGCTACTTACCTTTCTGGAGAAAAGAAAATTTCCTAAAGAATATCACATTGATAATGGGACAAAAGCAACAGCTTATTTGGGATCTTCCGCCAATTGAATCATTCTATTTGAATGCATCAATATATGACTTAGATAAGTTCGAAGCAAAAAAGAGAATAAAAAAACTTTCGGAAATGCTTGAAATTGATCAAGAGCTATTCATACCTGTTAGAAAACTTTCACTAGGTCAGCGTATGAAATCAGAATTACTAGCAGCTTTGATACATGAACCAAATATTCTATTTTTAGACGAGCCGACACTTGGATTAGATATTAATGCACAAAGAAATTTAAGAAAATTCCTTCAAAAATATAATAAGGAAACTAATGCAACGATATGCCTAACTAGTCATTATATGAAAGATATTACATCGCTATGCAAGAGAGTTATATGTGTGCACGAAGG
>MWOQ01000274.1 GCA_002026145.1 Prochlorococcus sp. HOT208_60m_813L03
AAAATGAATATAACTTATCTAGTTCTTCAATAGTTAGCATTCCATAACTCCATAATAATATTGGTAATGGAGTGTTATTTTTTATAGATAATTTTATACCAAGTTCAATAGTAGATTCATCTAAACCTAATACATTAAATAAATAAATTATCATTTCTCTAGATAAATAATTATTCATGAATTTTATTTAATACTGGAGTAAATTAGGGATTTAGTCATTTTATTAAGGACTAATTTTCTTGTAAAAAAAAATTTATTTAAAAGTAAAAATGAAAATTTCCTTATTGGAAATAAAAAAACGTTTCTATTAGCAAAAATTGATATCAATGAGTCAGTTATAAAAATAGTGACGATAATATCTAAAATTCTGCTTGAAAAATACTTAAATTTAAATAATATCAATTGCATTTTAGTTATAGCAGTATTTTTATTTAAAAGATCAAAAATAGTATTAACATCTCTCCAACAAGTATTTAGGCCCTGACCACCAACAGGATGAAATGTATGAAATGCATCTCCTACAAAAACTAATTTTTTAAAATTTAAAACTGGTAAATTTAAGGATAGTGAAACAGGAAAAATATTAAATTCGCCAATTATTTGGTCCAACTTAAATTCATCAGGTAAGATTGTTGATAAATTATCCATTATAAAATTCTTATCAGAATTTAACCTTTCAATTGCCTTTAATGTACTGGAAGTCCAAATTACTTGATATAAGTTTTTTTCTAAAGGTAATAATGCAAGTGGGCCTTCTTTTCTAAAAATTTCATAAGCTCGCTTTTCACAATGACCTCTAAGAGAAACTTTAAACGTTAAACAAGATTGACTATAAGATTTTTTTATATGAATAAAATCTAAGAATTTTTTATCAAGTGAGTTTGCTCCTGTTGAAAAGAATTGATAATCAAATAATATTTCTTTACGTAACAATCTCTGTGGCGTCATAAAAAAAATATTTTCATAATTATCAATCTCTTCAAAAAATACGTTCATGAGATCGGAATGTTTAACTACCCAACCAATATTTTCAGCAGAACTTATATCATCATCTAAGTCAGAAGTTGATAAATTGGTAAAAGCAGAAGTTACGCTGTCTGAAATTGAAAGTGTATCAAAGCCATATAAAAATGGTTCTAATTTTTCCCAAAGTCTGAATTTAGATAAAATTTTTCTTGTTGAGTGAGTAATTGCATAAGTTTTATCTTTATAAATTAATCTATCTTTTGTTAATAAATCAGTTAAAAAAATATTGCAATCAAATTTTGAAAGTGCAATTGAAAGTAATAAACCTGTGGGACCTGAACCAACAATTTTAAAATTGAATTTATTTTTCATCAGACTATCTATATAAGCATCAACTATTTATTCAAATAAATATAGCAAATTTCCTCAAATGCTGGTCTTAATAAATAGGGGTATTCACCAACCCATAAGTTAATTTCAGGAAGCCAAGCATCGGTCAAATAAAAATCTCTGTGAAAATTACGATTATCAGATGTTATTAAACATCTAATACTTGATCCCACTCTAATTTGACTATGCTTATTTTCCATAGGAAAACTTAATTTTTCCAAATAACCATCTTCATCTTCTAATACCAGTACTAACCATGTCCTTTTGTTTTCGATAACTTCTAATCGACCTTGCCTATTAGATTGTTCTCTTGAACTTTCAATCTTTTCTGTTTTATAGATATCTGATATATAACCATCAAATATAGAAAAAAATTTATATTTTCTTAATTGCAAATTTTTTCTACTTGATTCAAGAATTGGGCCCCAGATGATATACAAAAAGAAACCTACGCATAGGAATAACCAGAAATTATTAGTTTGGTCACCTGTCGAACTAATGATTAATGATATAAATCCACCAATTGAGGAAACTATTACTCTTTGAAGAATTTTTCTAGGATTCCCCAACGCGTACTTAAATTGACTTCCCGTACCAACTGCAGGAATAAGTTTTGAAATTTGACTTGAATTAATTGGAATTAACATTTTAAAAAATTAATTTTTCAAGTCCGTAAACTAAAGTTTCATAATTACCAATTTTTTTTATAGCCTGCAAAACTCCTGGCATATATGCCTTTCTATCAATAGTGTCATGCTTAATTGTGTAAGTTTCACCTGGTGAACCCATAATTACTAACTGATGAGCGAGTAATCCTGGTAATCGTACAGAATGTATATTAATTCCTGAATCTCTGAGCCCACCCCTTACACCTTTCAATGACTCAGACTCTTTTACTAAATTCTGATTAAATTTCTTTGGATATTCTTCAATCATTTCTGCAGTTTTTATACACGTCCCACTAGGAGAATCAGCTTTTTGATTATGATGCATCTCTATTAATTCAATATTGTCATAAAACCTTGCAGCTACCGATGCCGCCTGCTGAAGAAGGACCATACCAACGGAAAAATTAGGAATTATTGCACAACCAACCGCTGCTTTCTGAGCAAAAACAGACAAATCTTGTATTTGAGAAGGGCTTAGACCAGTAGTTCCTACTACTGGTGATACACCATATGCAATAGCAGATCTGGTATTTTCATATACAGAATCAGGATGAGTAAAATCAACCAGCACGGGTTTGATATTTTCATTTCTATAAATTTGACTCACAGAACATAAAGTTCCTTCAAAATCATTTGAAACAAAAATATCACAATTTTTTACCTTCAATAATTCAGAAATATTTGAGCCATTGTTCTTTTCGTTTATGTCGATTGCTGCAACAAGTTCACAATCTGTAGAATTTAATACAGTATTAACAACTTCGCTACCCATTCGGCCTAAAGCTCCGGATACTAGTACTGGTATGGGTTTTTTAGAATTTTTAATCATTTTTTTAAAAAATTTTTTTTTAAAGGTTGTTACACGCTATTTAAATTGCACACAATAACGTCTTTTCATTCGTAGGCTGGTAGAAATACTTAAAGAAAATCAATGTTTACGCAGGTCCGCTCAGCAAACCGCAGAGTATCTCCTGTTGAGGATAACAAACACAAAGTTGTAATAAAAGCAGTTTATGTTGTCCTTGAGCCACAATACCAAAATTCCTTAACGGAGGCTGCAAAGTCAATAAATAATATGAATGGGCCAATAGGTATAGACCTTAGTGGCTATCTTATCGAAGAACTTAGGAATGATAGTAATTTTGAAGATTTTAAAGAAGATATAGCTAATGCAGATATTTTCGTTGCTTCTCTAATTTTCATCGAAGACCTTGCTCAAAAAGTTGTTGATGCTGTATCTCCATTTAAAGACAAACTTAAGGCATCAATTGTTTTCCCCTCCATGCCAGAGGTGATGAGATTAAATAAGCTAGGTTCATTTAGTATGGCCCAACTAGGTCAATCTAAAAGTATCATTGGAGATTTAATAAAAAAGAAAAAGGAATCAGATGGAGCAAGTTTCCAAGATTCAATGTTGAAGTTATTAAATACACTACCTTCAATACTTAAATATCTACCAGTAGAAAAAGCTCAGGATGCTAGAACATTTATTCTGAGTTTTCAATACTGGTTAGGTGGTACCACTGAGAACTTAAAAAACTTCTTGTTAATGATTTCTGAAAAGTACGCTGTTTCAGAATTCATAAAAGATCAAATAGAAGAATTAAAAATTCAAGACCCTGAAACATTCCCAGATTTAGGAATTTGGCATCCTCTTGCTCCTTGCATGTTTGAAAGTCTTAAAGAATATCAAAATTGGGAAAATAATAGGAAAGATATAAATCCTAAAGATGACAAAACACCAATAATAGGTTTAGTGCTTCAAAGGAGTCATATCGTTACGGGAGATGATGCTCATTATGTTGCTGTTATTCAAGAATTGGAATATAGAGGCGCGAGAGTACTACCTATCTTCTGTGGAGGTCTAGATTTTTCTAAACCAGTTAATGAATTTTATTATGATTCTATAAATAATGATCAACCTATAGTAGATGGAGTTGTATCTCTAACAGGATTTGCACTAGTTGGTGGACCAGCAAGACAAGATCATCCTAAAGCTATTGAAGCCTTAAAAAGGTTAAACAGACCATATATGGTTGCTCTTCCATTAGTCTTCCAAACCACACAAGAATGGGAAGATAGTGATCTAGGATTACATCCTGTTCAGGTAGCACTTCAGATTGCAATTCCAGAGCTTGATGGTGCTATTGAACCTATTGTCCTCTCAGGTCGTGATGATGCTACAGGTAAGGCGCATACGCTCCAAGATCGAGTTGATGTAATAGCTGAAAGAGCCATAAAATGGTCGACTTTAAGAGTTAAACAAAGAAAGGATAAAAAATTAGCCATCACAGTATTTAGTTTTCCACCAGACAAAGGAAATGTTGGAACAGCGGCATACTTAAACGTTTTCGGTTCAATTTACAGAGTACTCCTCGAAATGAAATCGAAA
>MWOQ01000275.1 GCA_002026145.1 Prochlorococcus sp. HOT208_60m_813L03
ATAAAGGGATTGAAGTTTTCTATCATTTAATACATGTCGTTACCACTTAGTTCTAGCTAAGAAATAATTATTTATCATTTATTGATACAGAAGCTTATAAATATGTTATTTAATATTTAGAAAGTTTTTATTTTTAAATTAGGGATATTGATATACCTTTTGATATCAATGCGAATCTTCTGGCTCTGACTAGTAAAGGAAATATCAAATTTGTTCGCTTATTTGATTTAAATATTCTAGAAAGTAACAAAAGTAAACTACTTGAAGGATTATTTATCTGTTTGCAAATAGTATTTATTGCATCTGCCCCATGAAAGATATCTTCATCTTTCAGGAGAATAGCTCCTTTATCTAGGTCATAACCTCTATCTAGAAGGGATTTAATCAGGGTTAAATTTTTACGGCCATCAAGAATTTTAATATTATTTAATTTGCTTTTGATCTCAAGGAGCTCAGCAAAATGATTGCAGAATGGGCATTCTCCATCATAAATAAAAGTATAGTTGGAAGTCATTAGAAAAAAACATTTTTGATGGTCTTAAAGTGCGCCAACAAAATAATAATGCCTAGATAATAAAACAAATAATAAAATTTTTGTGGATTTTTTATAAAGGGATCGTCGAACGATTCAAATAATTACGAAGAAATGTCTCAATATAGGTATATTTTTCATAAAAATCTGTATGCTTACTCGGAGATATTATGTTTTAAAATCATGAATTTATTGGCTTCTTTTGCTTTAGGTGGTTTCAATCCTTGGGCAGCAGGCTTTGGAATTGGTTCTTTAGTCCTTTTTGGTCTTGTTGGACTTGTTGCTGGTCCAAATCTAAAGAATTTTGACCCTGATGCATAAATCATCAAATTTAATATAGTTTTTTTTAAAAGACTCGCTTGAGTCTTTTTTTTATGCGGTTTTTGAAATTTATTTTTAGAATTAGGTTAAAATAAAATCTGTAAAAAAAATGTTGTTGAATCCCTTTTATCCATTTGCTTTTTTGAAAATCTCTTCTCTAAAAGCAACTATTGTTTTTTTATCAATACTTTTAATTAAATCAAATTTACTTAGATTAAAAGGAGGGCTAATAGGAGGTCTTTTTGCCTTGATACTTATATCAGGAATGTTTGTCTCTAGTACCATAGCTATAGGATCCTTAGTTTATGCCTATCGACTAAAAAAGAAATCTAATCTTGATGATAATCAAATGCATGATTTAGAAACTGTTAATGTTTAGGATATTTTGGAAATTCAATTCAATTGGATAACCTAAAATGGAGTTCCAGGCACAAAATGCAAAACTAAAAATCCAAAACCTGCAGCAAAAACTATTGATACAGCGATGATGAGTAGGCCCGATGCCATCCCCCCTTCGTTAAATGCCATATAGTAAATTATTTTAAGTTAATAATAGAACATAATTGTTACCACGTAATAGTTCTAATTACTTAAATATCATCCAAATTTATTATTAATGGTGAATAAAAGTAAAAATATAGAAGTAAATGATATGACAAAACCAATTATTATTAATGGTTTAGATTTAACGTTTTCTTCTATTTTAGGGCTATTTTTAGAAGATAAAAAGTTTCTATTTCTTTTAGAGAGAAGATTTGGGAAGGGTTTAATCACGATAAATTTGAGATCTAAGCTAATTACCCTAAAGTTTTAAATAAATCTTTATGGTAATCAACAACATTTTGACAACTTATTACGGGTGTAAATTCCATATGAATGCCAAATTTAGCTCTCCATGGTGCAAAATGCGCAAAAATTTCTTTATCACTATTTGCCTTACATAAACAAACTACCCTACCTTCCCCTGGAGCATGTACTCTAAATAACATTTCAAATTTGTCTGTTTTATCTGATTTCGCAATTTCACCATTTTCCCAGGCCTCCACAAATAATTGATAAGCTTTTACTTGATTCTCAATATCTGGGAATTGGCAATCCGCAAGAAATAGTTGCATTGGAGTATTTTATAATTTTACTTATTATCGCTCAAATTGTTATTTATTAATAGAACTGTTTGAATTTGAAGATTAGAAAAAAAATATTTTCTAAATAAAGTGAGAGGAGAGGGTCTCAAGAAATTTTCCAATATCTTTTTTATATAAACTATCTGTGATTTTCAAGGAGAATAATTCATAATCATCTATATCTTTTTTCTTGTCAAAATTAATATTTTCCTTTATTGAAATATTTTTCATCATTGTATTGATAACTATTTAAAATTTAAACAAATATATTTAAAAGGCAAATTTCTTTACATTATGTTTTTTATGAGAAATATAAAATGAAATTAGGAAATAATTTATTTATTTAGTTTAAGACTAAATTAATTTCCCTAGAATATACAAAAAAGCATTAGTTAAAGAAAAAATTACAGTTAATAGAGATGCAATAACGGGTAATAAATTGAACCATAACTGCGAAGTTGTCATTTTTGAATCAATAGGCAGAAAATTTGTTCTTTTTTTAATTCTTATTTGCAACCAGAAAACAGATAATGGATAAATAATTCTTGAAAAAGTAATTAGCATAGAAGGTAAAATACTTTTTTTTGAATAAAGTAAAAATCCTGAAAAAAAGTATAATGTCCAAATTAGAACTCTTTGAATTAAAATTAAATTCTTGCTTTTGTTAGACACTATTAATTAATTTACTTTTATAATTTTAGTCATTTTATATCTTTCAAAAAAAATGTTATTTATAATTACTTTTTCTTTACGTATAATTTTCCATTTATTTTTAAGAAATAATTCAAAACTTATTAAGCTTGCTTCAGTTGAAAGAGAATCTAAACCTTCTTTTTTAGCTTCATATTCTAGTTTATGAAGTAACATAGTGCCGCAACCTTTTCTTTGGAATTTACTTTTACAGTAAAATAACGCAATTCTATCGGTGGGATATCTTGTAGCAAAAGCAATAATTATTCCTTCTTTACTTAGAAGCCATCCTTTACCTTTAATTATTGATTTATCAAAATTTGGATTATTCCAAGCTTGGCTTGACCAAGCCCTTTTTTGCTCTTTACTATAAATATTTTCATCTAAAGATTGAATTGAATCAAAATAAACCTTCTTTAATTCCAGTTGATCTTTAATGGTTATTTGTCTTAAATTCATAAACAAATCTTCTATTTAATATATGCATAGTAAAAATATAGTCGCAATTGGTGGAGGAGGGTTTGGACGTTCTTTAGGCTCTCTTGAAATTGAAAAATATATTATTTCATTAATTAATAAAAAAAGACCAAAAATTTGCTTTATTCCAACAGCATCTGGCGATAGTAGTTTGTACAAACTAAATTTTTATAGAGCATTTTCTAAACTTGATTGTATAACAAGTCATATTGATTTTTTCTCTAGAACTGAAAACTTAGAAGATAAAGTATTAAATCAAGACATCATTTATGTTGGCGGAGGAAATACAAAAAGTATGTTAGCAGTCTGGAAAGAATGGAATTTAAATGAAATTTTGCGAAAT
>MWOQ01000276.1 GCA_002026145.1 Prochlorococcus sp. HOT208_60m_813L03
CTATTGACCTACAAAAAATGAATGGGACTAAAAATAGCACCATGCCAATAATATTTTCAGGAACAGGAGGATTAGCTCTAATACCAATACAAATGCTAGAAAAAGAAAACTTAGAGATTAGTTATGAAGATAATCAAGTTTTAATATTTAATCTAAAAAGAAAGTCATTTCAAATCTTAAATGAAGCACACTAATCTAAATTAGTAATTTCTCGATAAAGCCAAAATTACCTTATATTCTAATAAAACTATTAATTGATGATGACTTTTGAAGCGACTTACCTTGGTTCAAATGGTTGGCTTATAAAATTTAAAAAAACCAACTTAATTATTGATCCTTGGCTCAAAGGAGATTTAATATTTCCTCCAGGTGAGTGGTTTTTTAAAGGATCACTAGAAGAAGAAATTTCAATGGATAAAAATATAGATATTATTTTGTTAACCCAAGGATTACCTGACCACTGTCATGTTCCTACATTAGAAATGTTCAGAAAGGATATTCCTATAATTTGTCCTAAAAGTGCTGTTGAAACATTAAAAAAAATTGGTTTTAGTTCAATTAAAGTGCTTAAGCCAAATGAAAAGACAAATCTTTCTAATTTAAATATTGAAGCAACTGCTGGGGCTCCAGTACCACAAATAGAAAACGGATATATTGTTAAAGACAATCAAGATAATGGGTTTTATATAGAACCCCATGGATATCTTGATGAAAATTTAAAGAAGCAAAGTCTTGATGCAGTCATTACTCCTACAAAAAATTTAGAATTACCCCTAGTTGGTTCTTTTGTAAAAGGTGCTGATGTAATCCCTAAATTAATTAACAAATTCAACCCAAAATATATACTTTCAAGCACCATTGGCGGAGATGCAAAATATTCAGGTTTTTTAAATAATTTTATTTCAGTTCAGGATTATGAAGAGGAATTAGATTGTAATCTTGTAGATCTAAAGAGTATGCAATCTATTATGATTTA
>MWOQ01000277.1 GCA_002026145.1 Prochlorococcus sp. HOT208_60m_813L03
TTCTAAGAAAAATATTGAAACTTTAACTACACTCCCAGGTGTTGGAGCAAAATGCGCAAAAGCTTTGTATGAGGCTGGATTTAAAACAACAAAAGCTGTTATTTCCGCTGATGAAAAAGATCTACTTGCTGTTTCTGGTGTTGGAATAAATCTTGTTAAGAAGCTCAAGAAGCTTAAATAGTGAAATTTTTTATTTTTAACACTTCTAAAAATTAATCATAATATAGATTTGATACAAATTTACAAGATTAATCTTGCTATCTTCTTTTTGCTTTTCTTCTCTGTTGCAATTTTCTTTTGTATTTTTCAATAGGAGTTTCGTGATGCCTAAGTCTTTTTAAATCTGCAAAGATTCCCGATTTAGATACTTGTCTTTTAAATCTTCTAAGGGCAGATTCAATTCCCTCGTTCTCTCCAACTGTAACTTGTGTCAAAATTTTTCAAATAAAATATATTCTAGCACTTTAACAGATATTTATACTTAAAAATTTAACTCAAAATCGATTTTTTTTTTAATTTACTTATTTTTTGCCCATTCTATAAATTTTTTTTTATTACTTTTTATATCATGTAATGATTCAAAATAATATTTTTCCCAATTATCTTTAGGCATTCCAAGAAATAACATTAGATTTAATGGGTATTGATTACTATCAGAACAATTTCTAAAATCATCCCTGAATAAAAAGATTTTCTTGTTTAGAGCAATTGCAATACCTAATTCAATCATTACACCTTCATCTGGAGGATTGCCATTAACAATCGCAAAAATACAATCACATTCTTTTAAATCATGAAAATTACTTCTTGCAACGTCATATGCCCATTCACGTTCTTGTTTTATTAATGGTTTTGTTCTTTCAAAAGGTTCAAATACTTCTATATTTAAATCATTGAAGATTTCAATAAATTCATTTAAGAGAGTTTTAGTTTGGTTTGAAAATCCATATGGATTTGCCAAATATAATTTCTTCCTCAAATTAAACCTCTTTTTTTGATGTACTCTTCGCGGTCACTTTTTGAATTTAAAGTATTTTCCCAAGGGAAAACTATCCATTGGCTTTTTTTAGATATAAACACTGTATTCCACCATGTAGGTTCGATTTTACTAAATAATACAAAAAACATTGCTCCTTGAATATCCTTGAAGGTCTTTAATGTATTACCAGTTTCATATACATCATCTACTATAAGCGAATTTCTGATTGGTTCTGAAATTAATTCAATTTTTAATTTATGGCTTAGTGCTACGGCAAGACATAATCCACCACGAGGAACTCCATATATTCCAGAAAACTCCTTAAACCTACATTTATTAGCTATTTGCTCTACGCTCTTATCAAATTCGCCCCAAGTAAAATAACTTATCATCTTAATTTTCGTTTGTTTCAGTTGTAATAGCGTAATTTGAAGCAATCACGCTTAAAAGTGCTACTACTTGCTCATTTGGACAATTAGTATTACTTTTTAAATTTTCACATGCATTTATTATCTTGGTGTATGTATCCTCAACAATACCATTCATTTGATCGATACTAAAAGAATATGGTTTATTCATTTTTTAATAAATAGATATTTTATTTTTACTTAAATATCCAAAGAAGTAAATATTTTGAGTATTAAAAAGATATTATTACTACCACATGGGATCTTTTAATTTATCATTCCTAAGTGAAGAAGGAACATAATTATGCAAATTCTCAATTTTTATAGCCCATTTTTTAGAGTTGCCCTTCAAACTATCACTTTCAATTAGGCTTGTTAGATTAATCCTTTTTCTAACTTTAAGAAGACCTAGACAAGCTTCCCAGGCTTCTTGATTTTTATAAATATCTAACCAAAAATCAAAAATATTTTCCAAAATTTCTAAAGGAAGATCAAATGAAATTCCCATTGAAGGACTTCCAATTAAATAATTTTTGTTTCTAAGTTCATTTAATAAATTATTCAAGTTTAAATTAATAGCTAAAAGAATATCTTTTGCTGATTCATTACCTATTAATTCTTTTCTATGGCAATCTAAAAGATTTTCATCCTCAAGGATATTTTCATCGCAATTTTTTATTCCCACTATCCAAAAACCTTCCCCATTATTTACTCCACTAGCAAGAAATAGATATTGAGGTGAGTTCTCCAAGATTTCTAATCCTTTTTTCCATTTTTAACATTTTTTGCATGATATGAAAATAATTTTGTAGTGGTATTAACAATAAAAACTCCTCCAAAAAAATAATTAATTGTTAGTATAAAATTTTAGAAAATGTTTGATTTAAAAGAGTTAAAACTTATGTTTTTGGACCCTACCGATTTGATTATTGATAACATAAATAAATATCTTTGCAATAATAAAACAATTAAAATCATTTTTTCTTAGGAAATAATTTTCCTATTTTCTCTTTTTGCAAGTACTCCTTTTTAGTTCTTATTTTTTTATCTTCTAGTGATTCTTTATTAGTACTTACTGCATAAATAATATAGAAAATCATACCAGTAAATATTAATCCTAAAAAAATAATTAATATTCCTAAAGGTTCACTGGGGCTAAAGATTTTAAGATCTAAAGCTGTATTCAGGGAAATTATCATCAATTAAGTAATTCCTTAAAGAAATTTATTAAAAATCTAATTGATTTCTTCGTATCCAAAAAATGTAGTATTGTCTGAGTTTTTATACCCATTAGCTGCTTCCTGTGGGTTCTGACTGTCAATTTTTCTTGCTTTAGCATGAATCATGTTGAACGGGAAAATTACAGCTCCTACGAAAAAATGAAGGATTAAAAAATCTGAAGGTAGCCCATTTGTCCATTCAGGAAAAAATAGCAACGTCATAAATGATTCGTACATATAAGTAGTCAAATAAACCTCTGACTATTATTACTGAACTTATCGCAATACTTTTAATTTTTAATAAATTGAAATTTAATTTGCTGTTAATAATTGTCAGATTTAATTGAAAAGACAATTAGAAAGAACTAATATATTACTTATAGTGGGTAATAAATAGCTATTGTTAAAATTCATTATTAGTTTTCTTTTTTTTATAGTTTATTTATTAAAACCTTCAATAGGTTTAGCCTTTGATGCCTCAGACCCTAGTGTTAGTTTGCTTCAAAATAGGATCTCTAATAATTTCTCCAGAAAATATTGCAAGGCTATTCAAAATGGGTTTTCTAAAGATGAAGCAATGAAATCAGCTATTGTTCAAACTGAAAACATCATATCTTTTTCTTATAATCCACAGAAAAAATGGATTGAGAAAAGTGACTTGGCAAATCAAATTTCATTGCAAGTAGTAAATGATTGTGGATGGTCATTTGGGTTGCTGGGAAAAGAGGGGGTTTCTTATTTTAAATCATATTTTCTAGAAATTTACGAAAAAACAACTCCTGAAAAAAATTTTTCTAGGTAGATTAGACAAATGAATAATATTTCAGACAAATTAGTAATGACTATCATATTGATAACTATTCTTTTTGTATTTGGATTGATTTTTTCAGTAAAGTCTCCAGAAAGAAAGGTTATTGATTCGCCAATAATGTGGAAAGATGATTATTCTAATATTGTGCATTTCAGAAGCAATAAAATAAATTCAGAAATAAAAAGAATAATTTAAATAAATCCATTATTTACCAGAACAGGAAGATTTCATTTAATCATATGCCATAAATATTCTTCGAATCTTAATCAATTTATTTTTTCATTTTTTAATTTAAGTAGTTCAAAAGAACTGACGCTAGTTTTAAATCATCATTAAACCATGCTCGTATAGCCATAGCCCTTCGAGGATCATAAAAATTTTGTTTTCTGTACCAACTAAGAACTTCTGAATCTGATTTCTTTCCATTACATGACAAACAACATGGCACGCAATTACTTGTTATGCTCGTCCCCCCTTTTGACATTGGATGAAGGTGATCAAGTGATTCTGATGGTCTACCGCAATAAATACATTTATATTTAGTAAGTTTATTAAGTGATTCTCTCCAATTTTTATTACTTATTTTGGGACAAAATTGATCAAGGTAAATTGCATCTTGTCTATGCATAATATTCTTGATGATTTTTTTGATAATAACAGTTTTTTTTAAACTATGATTGATAAATACAAGATAAGACTTTTTAAGTCATATTTTTCTGATGAAAATAATAATATTTACCAATTAAAATACTAGCTATTTATAGTTAATGCTTTATCTATTTATAATGTTATCGGAAAGTTTTGATCATTCTTTATTTAAAAATATTTATATCTTTTTGATATCCTTTTTTTCTAATACGTTCTCAGCAATTTCAGGAGGAGGAGCTGGATTACTGCAATTGCCAGCATTGATTTTATCTGGTGTTCCTTATTATCAAGCTCTGGCTAGCCATAAATTAGCTACAGTAGCGTTAGGAATAGGCGGTTCATTAAGAAATTATAAATCTTTAGGTAATGATATAAGTATTAGTTGTCAAATTTTAATCTTTGGTTTGCCAGGAGTTGTTTTAGGGGCATCTATTGTTGAATATATATCAGAAAAGTATTTGTACTTAATTTTAGGAATAATTTCAGTATTATTGGCTTTTTACTCATTTATTAAACCAGATTTAGGTTTGTCATCTGGAAGTATTAAGCTTAATTTAGAGCATAAAATTAGGTTTTTAATTTTT
>MWOQ01000278.1 GCA_002026145.1 Prochlorococcus sp. HOT208_60m_813L03
CATTCCCATTTTTTGTTTCAACCAAACTCTGCCCTTTTCCTGAGGAGCTCATTAAAGGCTTAAGTAAAAGTGGGAATCCAATTTCATCTGCTTTTTTTTCTAAATCATCAAATTCAAAAATATAATCAAACTTTGCAGTTTTAATTTTTAAATCTTTAGAAGCTAAGTCTCTAATTTTATCTCTATTCATTGTAATTTCTACAGTTCTGGCGTTGGGAACAATATTGAATCCTTCATCCTCGAGTTCTTTTAGGGCTTCAATTGAAAGTGCCTCTATTTCTGGGACAACATAGTCAGGCTTGAATTCTTTTATAACATTTTTTAAAATATTTTTATCTCCCATATCAATTACTCTCGAATAATCAGCAACTTGCATTGCAGGTGCTTTTTCATATCGATCAATTGCGATAACTTCTAATCCTAATCTTTTGGATTCTATTACTAATTCTTTTCCAAGCTCGCCACTACCAAGCAATAAAATTCTTTTTTTAGAAAAAATTGATGCTTTCATATATATAAAACTTATTCGTTAACATCAGAAGGCTTTGAAGGTGTATCATCTGTAGATTTTTTATCTTTAGAATAACTAAATAAAAAATTCGTACCAAACCAATTTTGACTTCGTATGCTTTTATTTATTGATCTTGAAATTGCTACTAAAAAAAAGATTCCAATCATTGCCCAAATAATTCTTTCTAAAGCAATTGCAGGCGAAAAACCTTGACCGGAATTAATAATTTCAGTAAGTGGGTCTAAAGGGTCCAAATCTAAACAGATTAATAATATTAATTATAAATGGTTAAATAAATGAAAAATTAAAATTTATAAAAGAAATAAACAACACTACCATATAAATTAAACACAATAAAGTCTATACAATGCTATCTTCAAAGGGTGATTTTTTTTAGACATGCAAGTTGACGTACAAAATACTACTGTTCTTTCCGCAGACGGATCATCGATAAAACTAGGTGAATATTCAGGGGAAGTAATTTTAGTTGTTAATGTAGCTAGTTATTGCGGAAATACTGCCCAGTATGAGGATCTTCAAAAGCTACATGATTTATATTCAAGCAAAGGCCTAAGAATACTTGCATTCCCTTGTAATGATTTCGGAAAACAAGAACCCGACTCTCTTTCAGAAATAAAAGATTTTTGCACAACAAAATATGGAGTTAAGTTTGAAATCTATGAAAAAGTTCATGCTAAAGGGAACACCACAGAACCATACACTACCCTTAATAAAGTTGAACCTGAAGGAGATGTTGAATGGAATTTCGAGAAGTTTCTGATAGGGAAAGATAGTAAAGTAATTGCAAGATTCAAGCCAGGTGTTAAACCGTTTGACGAAAACTTGATAGCAGCTATAGAAGTAGCTTTAGATTCATAACAACCTTCTTATAATTATGGATAT
>MWOQ01000028.1 GCA_002026145.1 Prochlorococcus sp. HOT208_60m_813L03
AATATGACCTTTTTGTACGGGGTACTTATTTAATATTAGTTGATGATAATCACCAATTTTATCAATTTCTAGTATCTTTTCCCAAGGAGAAAATGGATTTTGCTTAGGACCATATATTTTTTTTTTATTAAATTTTGAAGTATCGAGTTTCCTAATTATGAAATCGTCATTTTCATATAAATCTCTTGTAATAACATCAGTTTTGAGTGGATATAACGATTTATTATCAATTGATAATCGAGTTTGTTCAAGTGCTTTTTTCCAATATATTTCTAAACTCATTTAAAAAAAATTATCATAATCATTTTAAAAAAAAAAATAAACTTGTAATTACTTTTTATTAAATTGATATTCTTTCAATTTTTCCAGAGGTACGGTTTCTAATACTACAATATTCGTTGATTCTAATATGACTTTTGGTGCAAGACCGTCTAATAATGCTTGCTTCCACCTATCAAGGCAAATACACCAATGATCACCATCCTTTAGTCCTGGGAAGGAATAAATAGGCATGGGAGTTATTAAATCATTACCTTGTGATTTACTATATTTCAGGAAATTATCATCCATTACACAACATATGGAATGATTCCCTCCATCATTTTTGTCATAGTTGCAAAATCCATCTCTGAACCAACCTGTCATAGGAGCGCAACTACAAATCTCAATTTTTTCTCCTAAGACATTTAACTGATTTTGATTACTTATGGTCATAGATTTTTTTAATAATAATAAAACACCAACATTTCTTTAAAAAAGGTTGACGAGTATGGGGGGTAAGGAGGTAATAATTCTAATAAGGTTTTTTTCATTATGGATTGGGACTTTACTGAAAACATAGCATTTAAAGCTCTTTATGAAGCTTTTAAAGATAGTGATGAAACTTCCGCATTAGAATTTTTATCTAGTGATGGTGCTTCATATTATCTTGAGTTAACACAGGATGCCGCGGGTGAGGGACTTGATCTGGGCGATAATGAAACTATGGAAGAACTTCAGGAAGAAATTATTGAATATTTAGAAAACAACTAAAATTTAGCTTAAGCACTGAAATATTTAGCTTTTGAGTGTAGTGAAATGATAGCTGTAGTACTTTGTTCTGGGTGAAGTTGTTCAGATTCATCCATGGTCAAGTTTATTCTTTTTGCATCCAACAATGATAATTGTATGTTTGAATCAGATACTTTTGGACATGCAGGATAACCAAAAGAATATCTAGCACCTCTATATTTTTGAGCTAGTATTTCTCTATTTTTGTCTGGTTCTTCATTCCTAAAACCACATTCAATGCGAATTAATGCATGGACATACTCAGCCAGAGCTTCTGCTAATTGAACTGTAAGTCCATGGAATATTAAATAATCGCTATATCTATCTTCTTTAAATAATTTTTGAGAATATTCACTAGCAATATCCCCCATCGTTACTGCCTGCATAGGGAATATATCTATCGGTTTATCATTCTTTAAATCACAATAGAAATCAGCTATGCATAAATTATTCCCAGATTTTTGTCTTGGAAAATTAAATTGGGACATTTTATTTAATGATTTATCATCAAATAAGAAGATACTATTATCTTTTCTCCCGCATCTGAAATATCCATAAACTGCTTTAGGTGAGATAAGTTTTTTTTCTATAATTGTATTTAACCATTTATCTAACAATGGTTTAGCGTAAGAATCCAAGTAGTTATTGTATTCATCTACGCTTTGGTTTTTCCCTTTTTTTATTTGCCATTGTCCACTAAAAAGAGCTTTTGTATCTAAATAAAAAATTAACTTATTTAAATCTATATCAAAGTCGTTCAGGACTTTCGTACCCAAGAAAGGAGCTTGAATTGGTTCTTCTTCATTTATAAATTTAGATCTTATGTAATTTTCTTTTAAATTTAATTTAGAAGTCTCTATATCTATTGATATTGATTTTTCAACAGCTTGAGAGTTGGATTTTGATGAGGCTAAATTAATATTTATACCCTCATTGTTAATGAACCCCTGTGTATCTGACCAATTACCCTTTTTTTTATTATCCATATATTCATTCATAAATTTAAGATCAGTGAACGCATCTTTTCCATATAATATTTTCCCGTTATATATTTTGCTGCAGTCCTCATTTACAAATTTTGGGGTTAAGGCTGCGCCTCCTAAAATTACTGGTACGGTAATATCTTCATTGTTAAAAGCCTCTAAATTATCTTTCATAAAAGCAGTTGACTTAACAAGTAATCCGCTCATAGCGATGCAATCTGCATTATGCTTCTTTTGTGCATCTATAATTGCTGAAACATCTTGCTTTATTCCAAGATTTATAACGTCATAACCATTATTTGTAAGTATTATATCAACCAAATTTTTTCCAATATCATGAACATCGCCTTTGACAGTTGCAATTAAGAGTTTTCCATTTGATATGTTTTCATCTACCGTTTCCATATATGGTTCTAAAATTGAAACAGCAAATTTCATTGTTTCTGCTGATTGGAGTACAAATGGCAATTGCATTTGACCTGAACCAAATAAATCTCCTACAACTTTCATCCCATCAAGTAAAAAAGTATTAATTATTTCAAGAGGTTTATATTTTTTTAAAGCTTTATTTAATTGATCCTCTAAACCTATTTTTTCTCCATCAATAATATGATTTTTTAGACTTTCTTCCAGAGTTAAGTTTTTATTTTCTGAAGATGCTTTTTTGAAATCATGAATAGATAAATCTTGAAAAGCCTTTGTTAATTCTACTAATGGATCATAAATACAAATATCATCTTCAAATTCTCTATTGTCATATATCAAATCTAAACAAAGCTTTTTAGTTTCTTCAGAAATTTTTGATAATGGTAAAATTTTATTTGGGGCGATGATAGCAGAATCCAATCCTGCTTTAATGCATTCATCTAAAAATATTGAATTTAGATTAATTCTTGATAATGGTGAAAGACCAAAACTAATGTTTGATATCCCAAGTATGATATGAATCTCTGGGAAATTTTCATGTATTTTAGATATAGCTCTAATTGTTTCTTTAGCGTTTAATCTATCTTCTTCTATCCCAGTAGATATTGGCAGAGCTAATGGATCAAAAAAGAGCTCATAATCAGATAAACCACATTCTCTCGTTCTATTAATCGCTCGTTTAACAATGTTATATTTTTTATCTGCATTCCTTGCCATTCCATCTTCATCAATAGTTCCTACAACAAGACCTGAACCATAACCTAGGGCTAAATTTAGAACTTGATCAAACCTTTCATTACCGTCTTCGTAATTGGTTGAATTTATAATACATTTACCACCAGCAGACTTTAATCCACTTTCCATTTTGTCAGCATCTGTAGAATCAATCATTAATGGCAAATTTATATTGGTAACTAGTCTTGAAGTTATTTCTTTCATATCTTTAACTCCGTCTCTCCCCACATAATCAACATTCACATCAAGAACGTGTGCATTTTCTTTTTGTTGTTGCTTGGCAATTGAAACTAGTCCATCCCAATCGTCATTATTTAACAACTCCCTTACCTTTTTAGAACCACTTGCATTTAATCTTTCTCCTACAATCAAAATAGAATTGTCTTGTTTGTACGGTACGGAACTATATATTGATGATGCAGAGGGAATAAAACTACTTAAATTGTTCTTACCATTTTTGTTAGGCCTTCCGTTATCAATTATTTCATCGATTATTGAAGAAAGATATTTAATATGTTCAGGTGTTGTCCCACAACATCCACCTATTAATTGAACATTAAAGTCATATATAAAATTCATTAACTGCATCTTTAATTCTATTGGCTTTAATCTGTAATGAGCTACACCACCTATATTTTCAGGAAGTCCTGCATTGGGGATACAACTTATAGCGAAGGGAGAATTTTCAGATAAATATTTAATATGTTCTTTCATTTGTTCTGGACCAGTTGCACAATTTAGTCCAAGGATATCTATATTAAATGGCTCTAATATTGTTAATGCAGAGGCGATGTCAGATCCAACAAGCATAGTACCTGTTGTTTCCATTGTTATAGATACCATTATAGGTATATCTATATTTTTACTATCAAGTACTTCCTTAGATGCTAATAAGGCAGATTTTATTTGCAATACATCTTGGCAAGTTTCAATTAAAAGAAGATCAACTCCTCCATCTACAAGACCATATATTTGTTCTTTATATGATTGCTTTAATTCATCAAAATCTATATGTCCTAATGTTGGTAATTTAGTTGTTGGTCCAATAGATCCAGCAACAAACCTTGGCTTATCAACTGATGAATATTTGCCAGCAGCGTTTTTTGCTATTAATGCAGCTTTTTTATTTATTTCATATGCCTTATCTTGAATATCATATTCATCAAGAACTATTGATGAGGCTCCAAAAGTATTAGTTTCTATAACATGACAACCTGCTTCTAAGAATGAATTGTGAACCTTTTCAACTACCTTTGGTGAGGATAAAACAAGGTTTTCATTACAACCTTCTAATTCTTTTCCTCCAAAGTCGTCTGCCGAAAGATTTAAGTTCTGAAATGATGTTCCAGTACCACCGTCAAAAATTATTAATGGCTTTTCATCTCTATTTAGATAGGTTCTAAAAGATTCCATTTTTGGGTAAAAAAATCTATTGTAGAGAAATTCTTGTTACCCAATTATCATAGTCTTGAGAACGACCTTCTGTTATTTCTATAAGCTTACTTTTTAATTTATTCATTATTGGTCTTTCCACATTTAATTCGGTTGATTCAATCTTTTTAACTGGTGTAATTTTTGCAGCTGTACCAGTTAGAAAAACTTCATCCGCTATTAATAATTCTGTTTTATCAACAGGCCTTTCAATTACATTTATTCCAAATGATTTTGCTAATTCAATTACACTAGCTCTAGTAATCCCCTCA
>MWOQ01000279.1 GCA_002026145.1 Prochlorococcus sp. HOT208_60m_813L03
ATTAGAAAAAAGTTCTGGAAATTATGGGACTCCAATTAAAAGAGGAATAACAAGAATAATTACTCCCGGAACCGTAATTGAAGAGGGGATGTTGATAGCAAAGAAAAATAATTGGATTACTGCTATTTACTTATCAGAAGAAAACTCAGATGAATCTTATGAATGGGGTATATCAAAAGCTGATGTAAGCACTGGAGAATTAATAACTTTAGAAGGCCAATCTCTTTCAAAACTATTTGATGAAATTATTAAATTAGATTCTTCAGAAATAATTGTAGGAAGCAATGCAGTAAGAAATTTATTAATTAAAGGAAATAGTCAAATTACATATACTGTTTCTCAAGAGACTAATTTTGGAATAAATGAAGCAAATTATCTAATAAAAAATTATTTCCAAATTGCAAACCTTGAAGGAATAGGACTTAAAAATTTAAACAATGCAACTAGATCACTTGGAGGGTTATTAAATTATTTAGAAAAAATTAATCCTTCAAATTTAGATAAAGATTCTACTTTAAAAATCTCATTAGACTTTCCACAAATTCAATTTGGTCACAACAAATTAATTATTGATTATCAAACTCAAAAAAACTTAGAAATCAAAAATACACAACGAGAAAACAATTATGTAGGTTCGCTACTATGGAGTATTGATAGAACCTATACTTGCATGGGTGCAAGGTGTTTAAGAAGGTGGATAGATTCACCACTATTAAACGTTAATGAAATTTATAAAAGACAAAATATAATTACAAATTTTATTGAATCTAAACAATTACGTATTGATACTCAAAATTTACTTAGAGCAATGGGGGATTTAGAAAGACTTGCAGGTAGAGCTTGCGCAGGTCATGCAAGTCCCAGAGACTTAATTGCAATAGCTGAAGGTTTAAAAAAATTGCCTAGACTAAAATCAATAATTGAATTATTTAAATATGATCTCCCAGATTGGACTAATCAATTAAAAAATATTGATGAAGGACTCTTAGAATTAGCCGATACTATAAGTTTTAAACTAATAGAAAATCCTCCTCTAAATATTAGTGAAGGAGGCATGATCCACGATGGTGTTGACAATATATTAGATGGTTTACGCAATTTAATGGATGATTACTCTGAGTGGCTAAATAAAGAGGAATTAAAAGAAAGGAAAATTAGCAAAATTTCAAACCTAAAAATTCAATTTCATAAAAATTTTGGTTATTACATTTCTATAAATAAGTCAAAAGTTAATTTAGCTCCACAACATTGGATCAAAAGGCAAACACTTACTAATGAAGAAAGGTATATCACTTCAGAAATTAAAAATAAAGAAAATAAGATTTTCCAAATAAAAAGTAGAGCTTCATCAAAAGAATATGAAATTTTCTGCGAATTAAGAAATATAGTTGCTGAAAAAACAAAACAAATAAGATCAATCGCAAAATCCATAGCATCTCTTGATGCACTTCTTGGTTTATCAATTACTGCAGTAGAAAACAATTTTATAAAACCTTCATTAATACCAATAAATGATTCAATGACAAAAAATAGTACAAAAATTATCGCAGGAAGAAATCCAATTGTAGAGCAATTGTTAAGTGATAAAAAGTTTGTAGCAAACGATATCTCTTTTGAGGATACTCAAAAATTAATTATATTAACCGGTCCTAATGCAAGCGGAAAAAGTTGTTTTATAAGACAACTTGGTTTAATACAAATTCTCACACAAATTGGGAGCTTTGTTCCTGCTAATAATGCTGAAATCAAAATTGCAGATAGGATTTTCACAAGAATTGGAGCGGTTGATGATCAATCATCTGGACAATCAACATTTATGGTAGAAATGTCTGAAACTGCATCAATTCTAAATCAGGCAACTTCTAACTCACTAGTTTTACTTGATGAGATAGGTAGAGGGACATCTACTTTTGATGGACTTTCAATAGCTTGGTCAGTAAGTGAATATCTTGCAAAAAAAATTCAATGTAATACTATTTTTGCTACGCACTATCATGAGCTTAATTATTTAAAAAATTCAAATACGAATATACAAAATTTTCAAG
>MWOQ01000280.1 GCA_002026145.1 Prochlorococcus sp. HOT208_60m_813L03
TCTTTTCATAAAAAAAATTTATCTTATACTATTGTTATATGCCAATAGAGTTATTTAGAAAAATTAGATAATTTTAAAACAAATCTATATAAATCAAAATCAAAAAATATTCATCTTCCCAACTTATTTCTATTTTTAAATCTAATTAAAAAATAAAGACCTAGTAACAAAAGAATTGCCAAGGAGTACTGATTAAGAAAAACATAAACCATATATACTAGAAATGGGAATAAGCACGCCCTCTTGAAATTTAATTTCTGTTCCTTTGACATATTTTTCCAATTTAAATATTCTTCCCATTGAAAAATCTTCTTCATTTTTCTACTTCTATTTTTACAATTAAACAAAACTTTATAAATATAGTTTTGATGGTTCTTATGTTAATAAACAAAATTAATCTACAATATCAAAATAACTTTTTTCATTGAATAAAAATATTTTTAAATAAAAGATGAACTCAAAACCAGTTTGGAAAATAGAAAAAATTGTTTTACCTCAACATGCAGATCATGCAGGCGTAATGTGGCACGGTAAATATTTTAATTGGCTTGAAGAAAGCCGAATAAATGCACTTTCACAAGTAGGTATAAGTTATTTCGAACTAACTAAAAATGGCTTAGATTTACCTTTAATCAATACTTCAATAAAATATAAATCTCCTTTATTTCTTGGTGAAAAAATAACAATAGAGAGCGAATTCAATATTGATAAAAGTCCTAGGATTAATGTAATTTCAAAGTTTTATAACAAGAAAAATGAATTCTTAACAATTGCTGAAGTCAATTTAGTCTTAATAAATAAACTGAATTTTTCTATAATAAGAAAAAGGCCAGATTTCCTATCGGAAGCCTTTAGCAAATTAAACGGATGAAATTATTATCCGCCAATTGAACGATTTATTAATTTATTAATTATGAATATATTTCAAGTTATTGACTCTTATCAATATGAAATGGAATCAAGATATCAAGAAAAATCAATGCTCACAAATCTTTTTACAGAGCATAAATTTATAGGATGGTTAGGGTTGTTTATAGTATTTTTCTCTATTTTTGCAATTTTTGTTTTTCAATTTCTTGAGTGGGAAAGTAATGACAATAATAAAAGTTAAGTAGATTTAATGTTTATAATTCTAGTGAATGACATAAAAAATGGCTATCTACTTAAAAATAACTAACCCTACAGAGGTTGTAAAAAAAAAGACCTCAAAATGGCTTACAGATATTACACCTGAAAGAATTGATAGAAAATTGGTCGAGGATGAAGTAATAAAAGGCATTATCGAGCAATTAACATTAGAAGGCATAAAAGGAGAAATATCAGCAATTAATGGGTTTGAAGTAAATGAATCATCAGTAATAACAAAAAATAATTTTATTATTAGAAAAACAAAAACTTTTTAGATAGAAAATATAAATCTTTAATGAATATTTTTTTTATTTTAATTATTTTTATCATTTTTTTAATTTTTATAATTGTAAGAGATTATAAAATTAAAAAGAAAAAGTTAAAATTAAGTAATGCCTTAAATTCCAATTTCTTTATTCAAACAATTAATAATTTAATAGACGATAACAAATACAATTTGTTAGAGGAGAGGATTAGATTAATGGAAATAGATGCTTACGGTAACGAGGATTATAAAAAATGGATTGGCAATCCACCTCTTGATGAAAAAGCCATTGAGAAAAATATATTTAATGGTTCTAAGCGATTTAAAGAGGGTATACCATACTTCTGGGAAAAAGTAATTTTAAAAAAATTTGGAAGTATGGAATTATTTTTCGAAAAGTGGAGATCTTATTGTAATGAAAATCCTACCATTGATGATGAGATAGTTGGATCTATTAGAAAGCTCGAGACTGAAGATTGGTTTGTTTTCATAGCAAGTCAAATAGAGAAATCATGCTTAAAACTAATAGAAAAAAACTACTCAAGTAAAAACAAGGAAAATTACAAAAAAGGTATTAGATTTGAAAATCATTGTATGAAAATTCTCAAACAAAATGGCTGGGAAGTAAAAGACACCCCTAATACAGGAGATCAAGGTGTTGACTTAATTGCTTCAATAAATGATTTGAGAATATGTATACAATGCAAAGATCATGAAAAAGCCATTGGAAATAAAGCAGTTCAGGAAATTTCAGCTGGTAAATTATTTTGGAAAGGAACACATGCAATAATAGTATCAAAATCAGGCTTTACAAAGTCAGCTCATCAACTAGCGAAATCAAATAAAGTAGAACTAATTAATGTATATCAATTAAAAGATTTAGAAAAGTTTATTGTTTAAATAGTTTATATCAATTGAGTTAAGCCCTCTTTATAAAGCAAAAGTGTTGTAAAAATTCCTGAGGCCCACATTAAACCCCTAGCTGTGGGGATATTAAATACATAAGCACCAATATATAAAAAACGAAAAATAGGATGAATCAATGCTGCAATTATTGCAATATTAGAGTCAGTTAAAGTAATCAAACAAAGAAGACATGCGGGTGCATGTAGGGAAATACTTTCCCAACAATTTTGATGACACCAAACTGCTCTTTTTCCAAAAGAAGGTAATTCATCGAATAAAGCCCTTGGAGCAGCCATATTTTCAACAGAATATCCCGCTTTAACTCTCCCTATAGTTAATGGAATAATTGATAATAAAACAACACCCACAGATAGACAAAGGCTCCAGGCAAAAGCTACTTGCATATGATTTAAATAATATTATTAGCTTAATAATTGAAGCTCGTTATCGTGATAAATGAAAAATCATTACCATAGATAAAACTTTGCAAAAAATGCTGTAATTTATAAAAAAAATCATTATGGATATTTCAAAGATAGTTTTAATTTTTGGCATAAGTTTACTAATATATTTTGCTTTTCTGTTTTTAGGATTTTTTCTTAAGAATAAAAATTTAAAGGCACAGAATCTAAAAAAAGAAGAATAGATTATTAATGCCACGAAAATTTACTATTTTCTCAATATTTTTATATCTTTTTGAATATATTTCATGGAAATAAAATTTGATCCAAATAATAATAATGGATATTTGAAATTAAATAAGACAGTTGCTGATATATGAAAAAATTTTATAAATTTCTTAAAAGTTTTCTATTTATATCACTTTGGCTTATCTTATCCTCATTTTTAACCCAATACTGGAATACCTTTCATTGGGAATATATTTACTTAAACTTCAGAATTATATTTGATAAAGAATTTTGGTTTGTTGTAGAAAAAATTCTTTTAGGATTTGATATTGGTTACTGGTTAGAAGAAGCACTAAAATTCTTAAGTTATGAAATACCTAAAGAATCTTTTAAATATTTTCCAATTTATTTCGTATTAAAGTCTATTTGGATAAAGAATTAATTTATATTTTTAGTAAATTTTAATAAATTCTTTGAAATTCTTGAATAAAGTCGGTGAATTTATTTTTCTTAAAACAAATAAAGTTCCTTTATCACCTCTACAGATTCTAAGCTTATTACTTAAATAAGTTATCTCTAACCACCCTAATTGTTCATTATTTATTTCTTTAATAGCCTTTATATTTTTTCTTCCAAATTTAGGACCAATAACACCAGCATGTGTAAATTTGACCCCAATTTTTTTTTCATTTATGTAGTTAAGTCTTATTAAAATAACAGTACCAATAATTGATTTTATTCCTCTAGGTTTAAGTAAATTAAGACCATTTAAATTTAAGGGATCAAGAATTTGAAGGTTATCAATAAAAGGAGAATATTTTAAAAAGGGACTACTAGAACTACTCCACCTAAGCTCCCAAACACCCTGTAAATCAATTCTATCTTTGCTAAAGGAAAAATTACGATCAATTTCAAGTTTTTCGGCAATAGTCTTAATACTCTCTGAATTTGGAGATTTAAGAAGTAAATTTAACAAATCATCTTCGGATTCCATTTAATAATCGCTGAGTATATAGCTAAGGATAAATACTTACCTCCATATGCTATATTCTACCCAGAATATGTTGATTTGATGACAAAGAGTTATTGGCTAAAGAAAATTTCAATTCCAAATGCTGATTTATTTCTGGAATATATAAGGACAGTATTGCCTTGGATTAAATCTGTTGGAGGAGTAATAGTAAAAAGAGATTTAATACAAGAATCAACTTCAAACGAGTGGGATGGGGGGCAACTAGGTTTAGTAATAGAATTCGAATCAAAATTTGCTGCTAAAAAAGCATTTTATTCTGAAGTATTTCAAAAATATCTGCATTCCAGAGATTTAATGGAACTAGTTACTATAAGTACTCTTTAAAAAATCAACAGCGATCTCACACAAAGAATTTATAAGTATTTATTACTATCAAATTATTTATGTAGTATTTATAACTTCACTTGCAATCGAATATTTTGCAAAATTCAAATGTAAAAGTAATCCGTTAATCAAATGAACTATTCAACAGAAAAAGATGATTATTTGATGACAACACCATATACAAAAAAAATTCAGCAAAAATTTGAAAAGGTTAAATCTTTTTTAGAGCAAAATGGATTTAATCCTTCATCAGAGAGCTTAATGCAAGATATAGTTAGTTCAGAAGAATATATTGCTAAAAATGGCTTATAAATTATCAGAATATATCCAGAGTCCTTAAATAATAAAAACCGCCTATTATAAAAGGTAATAATATTCCGATAAATAAAAATATGGATTTCTTTGATTCGCCTTCTGATATGGGGTTAATTTCTGGTTCAATTGCGAAACCATTCTGTCTACCACCGCTTTCGGTTGTATAACCTTTTTTATTCATAAGAAAAGAAATCTATGCAGATTATCTCATGTAAAAACTTATTTAAAGAAAATATTTTACA
>MWOQ01000281.1 GCA_002026145.1 Prochlorococcus sp. HOT208_60m_813L03
TTAAAGTTAAATTTAGATTTTTCCACTGATAAAAGCCGACAATTATAGTCAATTTGATGATTTCTAGATATGATTCCTAATTTAAGTGAAACATCACAAAGGATAATTATGAAAGTGAGAATAAAAACTATGACAAAAAATTGTGAAAATGATTTTGAATAATTTTCATTTTCAGTTTTTAATTCAAACTTCATTATTTAACAATATGCTGAGGGCATTTCATTGCTGCAATAGCAATAGCCGTTACTTTAAAATTATCTGACTTTTCAATAACCTTTTTAACCTCCAATGGTCCAAATTTATTACTTGCATCACTGTATGAAAGAAGTAAAGATTTATAATTATCATGGCCTAGGTTTCTATATTCGCAAAAATTATTTCCAACATAGTTCAAAAGAGTAAGTAAGGTTAATTCAATCATTAACGTTTTTTACTAGCAAAGTTCCTACGAATAATACAATGCATGACATTTTTAACAAGTAAAATTACCAAAATCATTTGAAATTATGAAATAAAATTTTTACTTATAAACTTATAAAATTCAAAATAATTTCAGAATTTATAAATTCACATATAAGAAAAGTATCAAAGCACTATCTGTAGCGTACTTAGCTTAGTTGTTTTGCGCTACAGATAGGGGCTTGCATTATTCAGGAAATTGGTTTAAAAATAAAGTTCCCCATCACCCGGCCCCACATATGTGAGGCCTTTTTTTATGGTTTTCAAAATAAGCTTTATCTAAAAGTATTATTTATTAAAACGAGTTCTTCATTAACCCTTTTGATAATGAATAAAGATAAGTATGCATTTTATATGTTTAACCTCAAACCTGTTTTAGGCCTTTTTACCAGAAGTGTATTGGTATACGTAGTTAATTTATAAAAAACTCTTTATAGATTTAATCAACAAGCTTATACCAACCAAAATACAAACGACTGTAAAAGTTTTCTTAATTAGTATATTTCCATTTAATTTTGATAAGTGAGCCCCGAAGTATCCTCCTAAAAAAGAACCAATGATTAATAGTATTAATATATTTGGAGGAACTGATCCTATTTTTGTCAAAAAAACTGCTCCTATAAAATTCCAAAAAATCCCGACAGTAAAGAATGTCAAACTTATAGCTCGAAGAAAATCCATTTCAAAAGTTTTTATTAAAAGTATTGTTACAATTAATCCAGTACCAGAAGAAATAGAACCATTCAAAATGCCTATAAGGAAAATAAAAATTAAAAACCTAATTTTATGCTCCAAATTAAGCTTAATACTTCCAGATGACAAACCTAAATCTGGTTTAATAAATGAGTAAAAAGCCAATAATACTGAAATTATTCCTAAAATTAAGTACAAATACTTTTCTGATATATATTCAACAATAGATGCCCCTAAAACAACTCCTGGCAAACCAAAGATTAAAATTTGACAACTAATACTTATATCAT
>MWOQ01000282.1 GCA_002026145.1 Prochlorococcus sp. HOT208_60m_813L03
CTTCTTTAACTTCACTTTCTTCTGCTTCCTTTGGTTTTATTTTTGAATTTGATGAGCTTTGATCCTCATCTTTACTTAAGAGGAACTTTAATAGTTTTTTGAATAATAAGAAACCTTTTTCAACTCTTTTTGGACCTAAAATTGAAAGCAAAATTACTAATATTATGAATATTTCAGGTGAATTTAAACCTAATAGTTTCATAAATTTTCATATTCTATTTATATTTTAGTACATGCTAAAAATTTAATCTAATTATTCTCAAAAGTTGGCAAATAGAGTTCCCTATTAGATGCAATTAAACCTTCTTCTTTAAAAAAAATCTCTAGGTCTTTTAGATCACTTATATCTACAAATTCACCACAATTATCTAATATATTATTATGAGTAAAATTCCATAAATCAGCCAAATATTCATCATCATCTGGAAATGCTACAAATTTCAAATATGTATTATTCAAAGCATATTCACTAGCAAAATCAGAATCTAAACCTTCCCTCTTAGCATCACAAAAAACTTTAGCAAATCTTTTGCCTACAGAAGTTTGAGCACTTGATAAATCTAAATTACCTTGCATAGCATTTACATTTATTGGTGCAATAAAGATAATTATTGGAAGAAAAATAGATAATAATATAAACAAGAAAAAATTTCCTTTTTAAATTTCAATTCAACATAAACTAGCAAAAAAAGTAATCAATTAGGCCTATTTAAGTAAAAGCACTTATTATAAATTAAGAAATAAATAGAAAACATAAAATCAGCTCCATAACTGAATTTATAATAAAGAAAGATAAAATAAATTAAAAATTATATGTCTTCAAATATAAAGCTAAAAGGAAGGGGAGTTAACAGGATAATTACGAGTAAGGTCATGCTATCGCCATTAGCAGGAGTTACAGATAACATTTTTAGACGACTTGTACGTAAATGGGCTCCAAACTCTTTACTTTTTACAGAAATGATAAATGCCACAAGTCTTAAAAAAGGATATGGTACGGAAAAAATAAATCAAATAGATTTAGAAGAAGGTCCAATTGGAGTACAAATATTTGATAATAGGCCATATGCTATTTCTGAAGCTGCGAAACAAGCTGAGGACTCTGGAGCTTTCTTAATTGATATAAATATGGGATGTCCAGTAAAAAAAATTGCAAAGAAAGGTGGAGGCAGTGCTTTAATTAAAGACCGTAAACTTGCTATAGAATTAGTCAAAAATGTTGTAAAAGCTGTTAGGGTTCCAGTAACAGTAAAAACACGACTCGGATGGGATAGTAAAGAAGAAAATATAGAGGATTTCTTATTTAAACTTCAAGATGCGGGAGCAACGATGATTACACTTCATGGAAGAACTAGAAAACAGGGTTTTTTAGGTAAATCAGATTGGGAAATGATCGGGAGACTTAAAAAGTTGTTGGAAATTCCAGTAGTTGCTAATGGAGATATCAGAAATCCAGATGACGCTCTTGATTGTTTAAAAAAAACAAATGCTGATGGTGTGATGATTGGAAGAGGAATTTTAGGATCCCCATGGAAAATAGGAGAAATAGATTATGCCCTTAGAGAAAATAAAAATTTTAAAGAACCAAACACAGAAGAAAAACTATATTTAATTATTGAGCATCTTGATGAATTAATAAAAGAAAAAGGGGATCACGGATTGCTAATAGCAAGGAAACATATCTCATGGACATGCAAAGACTTTAAAGGAGCATCAAATTTGAGAAATAACTTGGTTAGAGCTGTTGATAAACATGAAGTTAAAAATTTAATAATTAAAATGATTAAAACTTTGAATAATGAAAAAAATAGATTAGCTTAAAACAAATTTATTTTTTAAATGAAAATTATTAGTAAAGAAACAAGTAAAAGAGTTTGTGATCATATGAACAATGATCACATAGATTCAGTGCATAAATATCTTATTCATTATGGGAAGATATCAAGATTTGAGAAAGCTTATATGGAAGAAATTAATAATAGTTATATAAAAATCAATTACGATGGCCAATCAGCAATTATCAATTTTAAAAATGAAATATCTGAAGATGAAATTCATTCAACATTAGTATCAATGATAAAAGACATTAAAAAATAAAATAATTTATAAAAAAATTCTAATTTTTATTTTCATAGTAATCAGTTATCTTTTTACATTCTTCAAATGAAAGCATGCTTAATCTAGATGTGGCTTTTATTTTTAGTATTGCACAAACAGCTAATAAATCAGCGCTATCCACACTAAGTGCTCCTGAAAGTTCTAGGACCCTAAGACCTTTCATTAGTATTAAAAAATCTTTTCTACATTATCAAGATCCACAAGATCAATGGGCTGCATTCTTCCCTAAACCTGCAACGAATGGAAAAGTTTGTTCATCACCAAATATATCTTCTACCGAAGAATTAGAAATATTAGTTTTTTTATTATCAGGCTTAATTTCTTCAATTTCATTAGAAATATTATCTTTAATGTTATTTTCAATTTCTTTTGCTAATAAATTATTCGTACTAAAAAATATTGAAAAAACTAATACACATAAAAACAAAACAATTCTTTTCATAAAAAAAATTTATCTTATACTAT
>MWOQ01000283.1 GCA_002026145.1 Prochlorococcus sp. HOT208_60m_813L03
TGCCAAGATATAAAACTGATGAAGATGGGAAATTACTAATTAACTTTTCATGGATTGAGTTTGAAAAAAAGGAATTAAGTCATGTTTCTCATCGATGGTATTCAGAGTCTGGTGAAATTCGTGAAGAAGATAAATATTTTTAGGATTATATATTTTTGTTCATATTTTAAGTATTTTTGTGCTTTTCATATCTTGAAAATAATGTTTGAGACAAGATATAACCTGTAATTCCTGCGGCTGTAAAAGCTAAACCATTTTTAAATAAAGGTAATAAACCATTTGTTCTGGATATTATCGGTGCCAAACCAAAAATTCCAAATAACATTCCCCATAAAGGAGAAAGAAGAGCTAAAAATCCAATTGATATGACTTGACCTTCTTTTCTTGGAGCAGATGCAAAACCTGCAACTAAACCTCCAAGAATCGATGTACATAAAGTCCATATATATTGCTCTTTGGGGAGGTCAGGAACAACTTGGCATCCTCCTCTTTCGAGGCAAATCTTTACTGAATCAATTGCGTCTAAAACTGCACCATCCTCGCCGTGATCTTTAACATAATATTGGTTGCCAAATCTTGTTTGAAGTTCAACCCAAAATAACCTTGGCATAAAATTAAAATAAGCCTCTCCGACGTTAAAGTTAAGTAAATTTCCTCCTCTAGGATCCGCAGTAACTGGATTTAGAACTAAAGATTTAGATTTAGTTTGGTTT
>MWOQ01000284.1 GCA_002026145.1 Prochlorococcus sp. HOT208_60m_813L03
GGGCAGACCTCAAAGGGTTATGTTATTGGTGATGGTAGATAGAGGTCATAGAGAATTACCTATTCAACCAGACTTTTGTGGTAAAAAAGTGCCTACTAGTAAAGTTGAAAGTATTAGTTTACGTTTAAATAATATTGATAATGAAGAAGGAGTTTTTCTTGAATAGCTTGCTTTCAGAAAATATTTCCTAAATTATATTCTCCTAAAAATTCATCTTTAATATCAAAACACGTAACAAATAAATCAGCACTTTTCGTGATGTTAAAAAAAAGTTTTAAGTTGTCTTCTCCAATATTAGATTTATTTTTTAGTGCTATTTTGAGCGGTTTTTTTGTCCCATTTAATAATTTCTTCTTCCTTTTGAACCTCTGATAACTTTGGTAATCCATTTTCAAAGATAACATCATATGCTCTTTCTTTTCGTGTTTCACCAATTATGATTTCGAATACTTTTTGATTATTTTTACTGGATTGAAGAATTAGTTTAAATGGGTTTTCAGTTGGCCATGTTTGCCCTTTGCAAAAAATAGGATGCCAAAAGTGTTTTTGTTCTCTTTTATTAAATAATCTTATAGGTAATCCTTTGTTTAATATGTCTT
>MWOQ01000285.1 GCA_002026145.1 Prochlorococcus sp. HOT208_60m_813L03
TCATCTATCTTGATTCCACTTTTTTCAGCTAAAAGCTAATAAAAATTTTCTTACCTTCTCATTAATCATACTTATCGTTATTCCAATTTTTGGATTTAACTTTTTCATTAGCTTTGTTGGAAATATCCTACTTCTTTTATTTTTAATTCCACTTCTATTATTAGTTTTAGTATTTATGGGTTTTAACTCTTACAAATCTAAAATTAATACATGCAGTAATTGTGGAACAATATCATTTGGTTTAAGTGAAACCTGCATGAATTGCGGTGCAAATTTAGATGATATAAGTAAGGAAAGTAAATTAGATAAAAAGCCTAGTGAAAGTACCATTGAAGTGAAAGCAGAAGAAATTAAGTAAAATTCTAACCTATTCCAATTTGTCGAAGAATACTCTGTCCAGTAATTAATTCAGTTCCAAGTCCAATCAAAATACCCATCATTGCCATACGGCCATTCCAAGTTTCTGCGAAATTAACAAACCCAAATCTTGGTTGATTGTCATTATTCATAATTAACTAGATTATCTATCAAATCATTTTAACGTTTTAAGGAAGAATTTATGATAAATAATTAATTATTTATTTAACATGTCTTACACCATCAACAGGTCGATACTCATCTCCAGTTAACTCCTCAGATACAATGGCTGGCAATCCTGTATCAAACATTGTTTGCAATGCTTCTTTTAACATAGGATTCCAACCTCCAGTACTAACTTTTCCATGTCTTACAGTCCAGTCCCAAGTCCCTTGAAGATCTCTGGGTAGTCTACCTTCTCTATCTCTTCGAGCGACTAAGTCTAAAGATTCAACTATGCCAACAATTACTGGATTTTTACCGTAAGAAGGCGTCAGGCTTAGTTCAAGTCTCACTGGATCTTCTTTAAAAAATTTCACTATTTAAGCTTCTTGAG
>MWOQ01000286.1 GCA_002026145.1 Prochlorococcus sp. HOT208_60m_813L03
CTTCTAAGAACTATTAAGATCTCAATAAAAACTACTGCTAAGAAAGCACCTACAGGATCCATGAGTTCCACAACTGCACTTACCATACCAAGAGAGCTTCCAAAAAAATAGCCCGTTAAAAAAATAATCAATGATATTGAATATCTTCGCCATGGATTATTAGCCCAAAAACTTAATGTCTGAATATTTTCCACAATTTTTAGCTGAAATTTAGTCTTTTGAGGTTTAACAACCATTTTGCATTAAACTAAGCCGCTTCAGAGTTTGATTGAATTTTAGTATTTCCTTCTATTAATTCAAGTAATGCTTCAAACTGAGCCATTAATCCTCTTAATTCACCTGGTTCTGGGAAAAGGTCATCTTCTTTTATTCCTACATGCATTTCTCTGAGCTCTTGTCTTAAATAGCGTATGTGACTAATGACTTGCTCTTTTTTGGCTTGCGACATGATTGGGATCTAGACATTAACATATTAAGAGAGAAAATTTTTGAAAAGGAGAGTTTGCATATTTATGACTGAGAATGAAGATAAATGACCTAACAAAAATTTGAAAAGTTAAGAATATAAAAATTTTCATATTCATGAAAATATATACTTAATACTTGCGTCAATTTTAAAAAATAACTTGAGGCATTATTATTAGGATATATTGGCTTTACTCAATATGAAATTCATTTCTGAAAATAAAATAAGTGAGGAACTAGTAAATTCTTTTGATGAAGAAATGACCCTTGAGCTCGCTAAAAGACTAGAAGAAGATAACTATAAAACTCCATTTGATGGTTTAAAAGACTGGCACTTACTGAGGGCTCTTGCGATCAATAGACCTGAATTAACAACTAATTATATCCATCTCCTCGATCAG
>MWOQ01000287.1 GCA_002026145.1 Prochlorococcus sp. HOT208_60m_813L03
TTTGGAGTTTGGAGATTGGTAATTCCCATCCCAAATCTTTATGAAATTCCCTATAAACTTTGTCTCCCGGGAACCCGTCTTTTGCAGACCAAACGGGTAAAGTTGACTCACTATCTCTTCCAAAGAAGGCAACTCCTTTTTTCGAGCATATTGGAGCGTACACACCATACCTAGGCCTTGGTGTAGCGTTTAGAATGCCGTGACCATCAAGGATTGCATATCTAATCCCAGAATTAAATAATATTTCATCTAAATTCTCATAATATGCACATTCAGGTAACCAAATACCTAAAGGCTTAGTTCCAAAAATATTTTCATGGTTTCTAATGGCAGTATTGATTTGTCCTTTGACAGTCTCTGGGTTCTCTCTTAAAATTGGCAAATATCCGTGCGTTGCAGCACAAGTAAGAATATCCAAATTTCCAGAGTTATTT
>MWOQ01000288.1 GCA_002026145.1 Prochlorococcus sp. HOT208_60m_813L03
AAGTAAAAGTTATATTTGGATATCCCGGGGGAGCCATACTACCAATATATGATGCTGTTCATAAGGCAGAACAAGAAGGTTGGTTAAAGCATTATATGGTTAGGCATGAACAAGGTGGTTCACATGCAGCTGATGGATATGCAAGATCTACTGGTGAAGTGGGAGTATGTTTTGGGACCTCAGGCCCAGGGGCAACAAATTTGGTAACTGGAATTGCGACTGCGCAAATGGATTCAGTACCCCTAGTTGTGGTGACAGGTCAAGTCCCAAGACCTGCTATAGGGACAGACGCTTTTCAAGAAACTGATATTTTTGGCATAACTCTTCCAATAGTGAAACATTCATGGGTAATAAGAGATCCTTCAGATATAGCGAAAATAGTTTCTGAAGCTTTTTTTATAGCCTCATCTGGAAGACCTGGCCCTGTTTTAATTGATATACCCAAAGATGTAGGTCAGGAGTTCTTTAATTACCAAAGAGTTCTGCCTGGTGAGATTATTCCTAAAGGATTTAAAAGGAATGGAGAAATTAATGATTCCGATATCAATAAAGCAATTAAATTAATAGAAGATTCTGAA
>MWOQ01000029.1 GCA_002026145.1 Prochlorococcus sp. HOT208_60m_813L03
ACTTTTGATCTTCTTGAAAACCATGACCAGAAACGTGAATATTCTCACCCTTTCCATAAACAACTTTTGCTCCGAGTTTCATTAATCTATCTATTGTATTAACAACAGAAATAGTATTACCAGGAATTGGGCTGGCTGAAAATATTACAGTATCAGTAGTCTTAAGACGAACATGCTGATGTTCACCACGAGAGATTCTGCTTAACGCTGCTAGGGGTTCTCCTTGACTTCCCGTCATTAATAATAAGGTCTCCCTATCTGGCAAATCTCTAATTTGCTTAATAGGAACAAACAAATCATCTGGGCATTTCATATAACCAATGTCTCTTGCCTTAGCAATAACATTTATCATCGATCTACCTAACAAACCAACCTTTCTTCCATGTTTCATGGCCAACTCTAAGATCATTGTCACTCTATGAACAGAACTAGCAAAAGTGGTAAGGATAACTCGTTCTTTTGCCTCTGCAATATGTTTTTCTAAAGAGGGATAGATAGTCTTCTCAGAAGGACAAAAACCTGGAACTTCAGCATTAGTCGAATCACTGAACATGCATAAAACACCCTTCTCTCCATAATGCACCATTCTTTCAATATCAAATTGCTCTCCATCTACTGGCATATGATCAAACTTAAAATCCCCCGTGAAAATAATTGTGCCAACAGGTGTTGTAACTGCTAAAGAAAAGCTATCGCAAATAGAATGGGTATTTCGAATAAATTCAACTGAAAAATGTTGTCCTACTTTTACAACATCTCTTGGATTTACTGTCTGTATAGTTGTTCTATCAGATACCCCTGCTTCCTCCATTTTTCCTCTAAGCATTGACATTGCCAGTCTTGGGCCATAAATAATCGGAATATTGAAATGCTTTAGATGATGAGAAATACCTCCAATATGATCTTCATGCCCGTGAGTGACAATCATTCCTTTTATTCTTCTTTGATTTTCTTTTAAAAAAGTTGTATCAGGCATAACAACGTTTACGCCATGCATACCATCAGAGGGGAAAGCTAGGCCGGCATCAACAAGCATTAATTCATCACCGTATTCAAAAACACAAGTGTTTTTTCCTATTTCATGTAGTCCACCAAGTGGTATTACTCGTAGAGCTGGCGTATTACTTTTAGATCTAGACGAATCATGAGTAGATCTATTTACAGTTGAATTTGTACTTGATTGCATAATTTTGAAATTTATGAAGTCCTGCTTGTAATCAAATAAGGTTTATTTAAATTTAATTATCAAGTTAAATAAAATCCCCATTATAGGGATTTCAGGATAAAAGAAAGTTGCTTTTTCATGTCATTGGTTAACGGTGACAAAGGACTTCTAGGATTACCTACATCCCATCCCGAAAGCTCCAAAGCAGCCTTAATTGGAATTGGATTAGTAGTCATAAAGAGTGCTTTAAAAAGAGGCTGAAGTTTTTCATGAATAGCAAGCGCATTGGAAACCTCTCCACTTTGAAAAGAATGAATCATCTCTTTCAATTGCAAACCAACCAAATGACTTGCAACGCTTACTACTCCTACAGCACCTACGGATAACATTGGAAGCAACAATGAATCGTCGCCACTATATACAGAGAGTTCAGAGCCACAAATAGCTCTTAATTCTGTTACTTCCTCTATTCTACCGCTTGCAGCTTTAATACTGAGAATATTTGAGAAATCCATAAGTTTCTTCACAGTATCAGGTAATAAATTGCATCCTGTCCTTCCAGGAATGTTATACAGCATAAGAGGCAAATCCTTTGCAGAATTAGCAATAGAACTGAAATGTTTATAAAGACCTTCTTGAGGTGGCTTGTTGTAATAAGGAACAACAACCAAAGCACCGTCGGCGCCAGATTCATAGGCTTTTTTGGTAGCTTCCACAGCCTCGCTTGTACAATTACTACCAGTGCCAACTATTACTTTACAGGTTGCATCCAAAGATCCTTTTACCGCAATAAATAAATCATGCTGTTCCGCCCATGAAAGAGTAGGAGATTCTCCAGTAGTACCACATAACACAATTCCATCGGAACCGTTCTCAAAAAGATAATTTGATAGTTTAATAGCTAGTTCATAATCTACATCTCCATCTTCAGTGAATGGAGTAACCATTGCAGTCAATATTCTTCCAAATAGTGGATTATTACACTCAGTTTTGTCTGTAATCATTTTTTTGGAATTAATAACTCAGCTATTTGAACAGCATTAAGAGCTGCTCCTTTTCTTATTTGATCTCCACATAACCATAATTCTAATCCATTAGGCTGACTTATATCAGTTCTTAGCCTGCCAACAGCAACATTATCCCTTCCCATAACGTCATTTGGCATAGGAAATCTATTATTTTTGTAATCCTCAATAATTTCAATTCCAGGAGATTTTTTTAATTCTTCTAGAGCAGCTTTAGGCTCAACTACACCAGCAAATTCAATATTGATCGATTCAGAATGTGCTCTCAGTACTGGGACTCGAACACATGTAGCAGAGAGCCTTAAATCAGCAATATTTAATATTTTCCTAGTCTCATTAACCATTTTCATCTCTTCTTCGCAGTAATTATTTGAAAGCATAGGTGAATTATGCAAAAATAAATTAAAAGCCAGTGAGTATGGCAAAACTTCACTTTTTTGAGGATTACCCCCAAGATATTTTTCAGTTAAAAGTTTTA
>MWOQ01000289.1 GCA_002026145.1 Prochlorococcus sp. HOT208_60m_813L03
TAATTTAGATTATTTATGGATGAACCCAATCATCATTGTTCTCTCCACATCCTGGTGGATGTGTTATCTTTTCTAAATTATTATTATTCTCAATAATTTTTTTTATTCCATATTTTCCACTAAAGCATGCAGCAACTCCATAACCTTTGAAGCCCATTTCGTGTTCAGGATAAGCTATGAAATAAATCAACTCTTCATCTTGAGGATGCATAGCTATAGTATAAAGACCGTTATCAGTTCTCCAACTTACTAATTCTCTATCGTTAAAGTTCATTGGTGAATTTGATTGGCAATATTTTGGATTATGATCCCAACCACAAACTGAACAACAACCTGTGATCTTCAAAAAATGTCCAAGTTCAGAGGTGTTTTGAACTATTGAACCAAATTCGACGTAGTACGCTTCAGCAGATCTCAAATATGAGGATAATAATGTAGTTGCTTCTTTTTGCCTAGTTTTATAGACAGTATTCCTAAAACTTGGAATTGCTATTGCAGATAAGATTCC
>MWOQ01000290.1:0-157 GCA_002026145.1 Prochlorococcus sp. HOT208_60m_813L03
CTTAGCCAAGGAGTAGGTAAATTCAGACCAAAAACTTTAAGTAAATCGAAAAGTTTGGAAAGAAGCGATTTTTCTAAATAAACTCTGCCATCAACAATTTTTAAAGAGTTGACCATCGCAAAAATAGACTCTCTTGCTGTCTTTATGATTTTTTCAT
>MWOQ01000290.1:164-486 GCA_002026145.1 Prochlorococcus sp. HOT208_60m_813L03
AACAAATTTAAGTTCACCTTTATTATTACCATCATAAATTTGTTCAATAGTTAGACCCATGGATTCAGCTAGCAATCCAGGAAGAGATCTTAATCCCTCTTGCTCTCTCTCTAATGATGCAATATTTACAAGTGTTGCAACAGCTTCTTCTGCTGTCGGAGCTTCTCCAATAGTATGAAGACCGCAAGGTAACAATCTACTTTCAATTTCCATCAACTGTTTATAGATATTACCAACAAATAAATCTCTTTCATCTATTGAAAGTTCTTCTACGTCTTTTGAAGGAAGCTCTACGTCTTTGTCAAGGTTGCATTGTTTAGAA
>MWOQ01000291.1 GCA_002026145.1 Prochlorococcus sp. HOT208_60m_813L03
CTCCCCATATCTTATCTACACTAATTCTTTTTAAATAATTATTCTCATTTCTGGTTCTAGCTAAATCAAATATTCCAGCAGAAAATCAAAATTATCCTGATTTTAGCTTTAAAAACCATATTGATGTACGGATATGGGGAGTTGTTATTTATTCAATACATAGCTATTGATGAGAATTTCAAGTAATGATGCTATAGCTCTTATAGATGCTAATAATTTTTATGCGTCATGTGAACAAAATATTAATCCTAATTTGAGAAATAAACCAGTAGTAATTTTATCTAATAATGATGGATGTATCATTGCGAGAAGTCCTGAAGCGCGAGCTTTAAAAATCAAAATGGGAACTCCTTATTTTAAGATCAAAGAAAAATTAAATAAATTAGATGTAGCAGTCTTAAGCTCAAACTACTCTCTTTACGGTGATATGAGCAGAAGGCTAATGAATTTACTAAAAAACT
>MWOQ01000292.1 GCA_002026145.1 Prochlorococcus sp. HOT208_60m_813L03
CAGCAAATCTAATCGATGTAATGAAACTAATGCCGTCTTTGGGGATTTTTTTGTATTATTTTTATCCACACTTTCTAGCATTAGGTTTTTAATTGTTGTTATCAATTTGGGATCTAGATTATTAAAAGGCTCATCTGCAAGTAATATATTTGATCCTTGAATTAATGATCTAGCTATAGCCACCCTTTGTTTTTGACCCCCAGATAGTTTTCTGATTTTTTTGTCGTAAATAGACTTATGAAGCCTACATAATTGCATATATTTATGCGCCTTCTTAAAAGAACTTATATTTAGTAAATTTTTAAAAGCGAAATAAAAATTGCTTTCCGCTAGTAGTCCACAATTAACATTTTGTTCTGCAGAGAGATCTTCTATTAATCTTAAATCTTGCCATATAGTTGTTATTTTACTTTTCTGCTTTCTATCTAATTCCTCGAAACTTTTATTGAATAATTTAACCTCTCCTTGAGTTGGCTTGATAGTACCATTAAGTACTGATATAAGTGTAGTTTTTCCTGAACCGCTTTTACCTAAAAGTGCAATTTTATCCCCAAAATTTATTTTTAAATTTATTTTATTTAGGATCAGAACATTTTTGTATTTATAAGATATATTTTTTCAATTCTAAGACAGATC
>MWOQ01000293.1 GCA_002026145.1 Prochlorococcus sp. HOT208_60m_813L03
ATGTATTTCCCCCTCATTCATAACAGCGACTTTATCGCAAATTGACATTGCTTCTTCCGGATCATGAGTCACCATCAATCCGCTTGCATTACAACCTTTTAGAATATTAGGTAGTTCACTTCTCAATTTTAGTTTGACATGCATATCAAGACTACAAAAAGGTTCATCTAATAAAATAAAATTTGTTCCTGGAGCAAGAGCTCTCGCGATTGCGAGTCTTTGTTTTTGGCCTCCAGATAATTCATGTGGGTACCTTCCAACAAAACTATCAAGACCAACAACATTTAGTAAATAATCAACTCTAGATCTGTCTTTTTTGTTTTTCAAACCAAACATTACATTTTCCAAAACAGTTAAGTGAGGGAAAAGTGCATAGTCTTGAAAAACCATACCAATATTTCTTTTCTCAGGACTAAGAATTTTTTTTCTACTAGAAATTTCATTGTCATTTAGAGAAATTCTCCCTTTAGAAGGATATTCGAACCCCGCGATTAATCTTAAAAGAGTTGTTTTTCCGCAACCAGAAGGACCAAGCAATCCTAATAATTCGCCATTTTCAATTTTCAGATTAATTTCGTTTAATATCCAATTTGAACATTTTCGCTTATCATATTTATGATGCAGATCATCAATTATTAAAGCATCATTTTTCACTAAGTG
>MWOQ01000294.1 GCA_002026145.1 Prochlorococcus sp. HOT208_60m_813L03
TGAATTGCTATTGTAATTTTTACCTGCGACATATTTTGGTAATCCAATTGCTTGAAAATCTAGGGATGGGTATTTTTGAGAAATTTGACTGGAAAGATTAAAGCTTGCAGAGGCTACTAGGTTTTGTAATGATTTTAATTCTTGATTATTTAATAAAAGTTTGTCTATTTCTTGATAATCAACAAAAGTAACATTTGATTTTTCTTCTAATACATTATCAATGTAATTTTTTGTTTCGCCCGATAGAACATTAAAGGTATTCATACTTAGAGTAAGCGGCAATAATAAGAAAGGATTTATTACTCTTCTAAACATGTTTTGTAGTTTCGAAAATATTCGATTAACCAATCAAAGTATTAATAATATCATTTGAATCATCAAGAACGTGAATTTTAGTATTTATTTGATTCTCAACTTCTTGAATATTTTTATCATCTAAAAATAAATCAGAATTAATTTTTAACATAATAGATGGTATGTAAACAGCTTCTCCTAAATCTTTATTTTTCAGCCCGTAAATTAGATCTTCTCCAGTAAGAAGACCTGTAACTACTTGATCTTGACCCCAATAAATACTTGGCAAACCATATAA
>MWOQ01000295.1 GCA_002026145.1 Prochlorococcus sp. HOT208_60m_813L03
CTAGAAGCTGGTTGAATATTTAAAATTAACGGAACAGGAACTAATAAGGATATAAGTTTTTTAAACATAGCAGAGAAATTAATTAGTTTCTATCCTAATCATTTTGATTTTTACTAGCAATCTTGCCGATACCATTTTTGTGAATCTTCATAAAACTCTGAATATGTTGCAGATTTAGAAATTTTATAATCAGGACAAGCCTTCTTCTGCCAATTTCCCTTTAAATAAGACTGATATGTTTCAGCTCTCCAATAATGTATATCAGCAACCATAAGATACTCGAGGTTATATTCATCATATAGTTGGACACCCAGTTTTTTGTTTAAAGGATTTGATTAACTGGTAAAAACGAGGATTTGTACTCTCACTTACTGTTTGAATTCGTGCAGAATAATCAACATGCGTAATAGCAGGAAGAGAGGATCGTGGAACATTGAGTTTCTCAATTCCAAAGCGTTGTTGCTGCTCTTTTGTCATGTCCATACATAGTTCTTTTTTAACGGGAGCAACTAATAACATATAAGGACTTTTAACGTTTATTTCGAATTGACTACCAATATCTTCCTCTAAAATTGATGGAGCAAAAGGACGGAAACTCTCTCTATATTTAATCTTGAGATTCATTCTTCTTTGCATTGCCATATTTCGTGGATCTCCTATGATTGATCTTGATCCCAATGCTCTTGGGCCAAATTCCATAGCACCATTAAACCAGCCAATCACTTTCCCTTTATCAAGCATTGAAGCAAGAAGATCAAAAAGTTCTTGATCTTTGAGTGATTTAAAAGGAGCATTGATTTTTTCTAGGTAGTTAATAATTTCTTGATTAGAAAATTCGCAACCAAGATAACAACCTTTCATTGAATCATTAGGATTTATTTTTCTTGGATTTTTAAAATATTCATACCAGCCAATAAATGCTGCACCTAATGAAGAACCTGCGTCCCCACTGGCGGGTTGAATCCAAATATCATCAAAG
>MWOQ01000296.1 GCA_002026145.1 Prochlorococcus sp. HOT208_60m_813L03
GGAGTTATCACTTGTCGTCATCGTGGAGGCGGTCACAAAAGGCAGTATAGATTGGTCGACTTTAGAAGAGATAAAAGAAATATCAACGCTAAAGTTGCAGCTATACACTACGATCCTCATAGAAATGCAAGGTTGGCACTTTTATTTTACGAAGATGGGGAGAAAAGATATATTATCGCTCCAGCAGGAGTAAAAGTCGGACAAAATGTCATTTCTGGAGAAAGTGTTCCAATTGAAGATGGAAATGCAATGCCGCTTTCTGTTATGCCACTAGGATCTAGTGTTCATTGTGTTGAGTTATACGCAGGTAGGGGTGCTCAAATGGTTAGATCCGCAGGAGCTAGTGCTCAAGTTATGGTAAAAGAGGGAGATTATGTTGCTTTAAAACTCCCATCTACTGAGGT
>MWOQ01000297.1 GCA_002026145.1 Prochlorococcus sp. HOT208_60m_813L03
TGGAACCTATAAATTGAACGGGTTGTATAGTCCCAATTTCACTTTGTCCCCAAATAATTGATAAAAGCTTAATTTCTTTGGTTAAAATTTTATCGATATTAGAAATATTTAAAATTCCATCTTTATTTACAGTCCATTCGTAAATATCCCAATTTTGTTTTCTTAGTTTATTAGCACAAATAGTTGTTGCTTGATGTTCAACATTCGAAATCACAACTCTACCATTTTTAAATTTCTCATAAATATTATTAAATACAATATTTGTTGACTCCGAAGAACCAGATGTAAAAATTATATCCTCTGGATCTGCTTCAAATATATAAGCAATTTTAGATCTAATTTTTTCAAGATATATAGAGCATTTTATCCCTAGCTCATATGTAGATGAAGGGTTATGCCAATAATTCCTATAAGTTAAATTTATTATATTTAAAACATTTTCAGATAATGGAGTTGTGGATGCATTATC
>MWOQ01000298.1 GCA_002026145.1 Prochlorococcus sp. HOT208_60m_813L03
CCAACAATGAGAGATCTTTAAAATATTGAATCAATGGTTCTGTAGTTTTTTTTATAAATATCAACTCTCGTTCTAATTGTCTCTTCTGTATCATCTTTTCTGCCTCTTAAAAGCAAACGCTTAATTAACACTTCTTCTGGAATATCTAAATAAAAAACCACTTCTAAAGGTTGATTTATTTCAGTTAAAACTTTATTCAATGAACTTGCTTGAGATAAATTTCTTGGGTATCCATCTAGAATCCAACCTTTATTATCCTTGATTAAATTTTGTCTTACTATCTTTAATACGAGTTCATCACTTACAAGTTCCCCTCGATTCATAATATCCTTTACCTGAATGCCAAGGGCAGTATTCATTTCGATTTCTTTTCTTAATAATTCACCCGTAGAAAGGTGTAAAT
>MWOQ01000003.1 GCA_002026145.1 Prochlorococcus sp. HOT208_60m_813L03
CCGCTCTTCCGATCTCTAGAAATGCGACGCAATCTATTTCAATTAAAACTCCTTTTGGTAGAGATGAAACTTCCACACAGGCCCTTGCTGGAGGATTCTCTACATTAAAAAAATCACTATATATTTTATTGACAATTTGAAAATTGCTTAAGTCCGTTAAGTAAATAGTTGTTTTTATTACATCCTCTATTTTGGCTCCACCAGCTTTAAGAACTTCTGCGAGATTTTTTAAAACTTGAATAGTTTCCTTCTCTATATCACCTAAACATGTTATTTCATTTAAAGCTGGGTCTATAGCAATTTGACCAGAACAATAGATAAAATCCCCAGCTTTTATTGCTTGATTATAAGGTCCTACTGGATCTGGAGCATTTGATGTTTTAATTACCTGTTTGGGGGACATTTGTTTAAGAAGATACCTATCTATTTAAACCCATAAATCTTTATTTGCTCTTAAAAAGGTAAATTCTTCTAAATTTTTTGCTCTTAAGAAAAGGTTTATTTTCATCTCTTCATCAAGT
>MWOQ01000030.1 GCA_002026145.1 Prochlorococcus sp. HOT208_60m_813L03
TCAACCATCAAAACCCCAAACATTTCAAGTTCTAAGTTTAGATTAAATTTTAATTGTTCTAATTTACCGTCGTCGTTAATAGATATAGTTAAGAGGAATAATTTATATGAATCCATCAAATTAGTTGAATGAAATTTTTACTTGCCCAAATAAATCCAGTTGTTGGTGATTTAGAGGGCAATGCAAAAAAAATACTTAATATTGCTTCGAAAGCTAGCTCAATTTCTGCTGATTTTGTTCTTACTCCAGAATTATCCTTATGGGGATATCCCTCAAATGACTTACTTTTTAAAAAAAATTTAATCAAAAATCAATACCAAATTCTTGATCAATTAGCTTTAGATATTAATAAAAAATATGGCAACTTAAGCATCTCAATCGGAATAGCTGAGAAGGTAAATGATTCTTTTTTTCCTAATCTTTATAATTCTATTGCGTTGGTTGAGGGCGGTGAATGGAAAGTAATTGCTCGGAAAATTATTCTTCCCACTTATGAAGTATTTGATGAGAAAAGATACTTTAGATCAGAAGAAAAAGTTTCGGTATTGATTAAACAAATTAAAAATAAAACTTGGCGACTTGGCTTTACTATATGTGAGGATTTATGGGTCAATAAAGATATAGAAGGTAGAGGAATCCATAGAAAAAATCCAATTATTGATTTAAAGAAAAAAAAAGTTGATATTTTAGTAAATTTATCAGCCTCCCCATATACTCTGAAAAAATTAGAGCTAAGATCCAAGGTTTCCAGTTTTGCTGCACAATATCTTCAAGTACCGCTGATTTATGTCAACCAGATTGGAGCAAATGATAATTTAATTTTTGATGGAAATAGTTTTATTCTTGATAAGAATGGATCTAAAATTAAGCAATTAAAATCTTTTTCGGAAGATCTCTCCAGCTGGGAAATTGAGCAAACAAAACCTGAAAAAAATGAATTTAAAAACTCCGAAATGTCATCAATTTTTGATGCATTAGTCCTTGGTGTTAAAGATTATGCAAAAAAATGTGGATTTAAAACAGCTTTAGTTGGATTAAGTGGTGGTATTGATTCAGCACTTGTCTCAGCAATTGCTACAGCGGCTCTAGGAAGTGATAATGTTTATTGCGTTTCAATGCCCTCTAAGTGGAGCTCATCTCATTCAAAGAGTGATGCAAAAGATTTAGCAAGAAGATTAAAGATAAGTTTCAAGAGCATTCCAATTGAAAACTTGATGACCTCTTTTGAAGAATCATTTATAAAAACCATATCTTTCGAGATGGCTGAAATAACAAATCAAAATATTCAGTCAAGGATAAGAGGCACACTTCTTATGGCTTTAGCAAATCAAGAAAAGCATTTGTTACTCTCAACAGGCAATAAATCAGAACTAGCCGTAGGATATTGCACACTTTATGGTGATATGAATGGGGGATTATCTGTAATTGGGGATTTATATAAAACTAATGTTTTTAAATTATGCAATTGGCTTGATAGTAAAGATTCAATTAATAGTAGAAAGTTATATATGTTAGATACTAGTGTAGATATAATTGGAGAAAATATACGTAAAAAAGCTCCAAGTGCTGAATTAGGGCCTAATCAATTAGATACTGATTCTCTCCCACCTTACTCTATTTTAGATAAAATTCTTAAAGGAATTATTGAAGAGAAAAAAGATATACAACAACTAGAAGAAGATGGTTATAAAAAAGATTTAATTTTAAAAATTATCTCACTCATAAAAAAAGCGGAATTCAAAAGAAAGCAGGCTCCTCCAATCCTAAAACTAAGTAGTCAATCATTAGGAAGTGATTGGAGAGTTCCCATAGCCATATCTTATTAATCACTATAAGAACACTCTTGGATTTTTTTTAAAGGCCGTTTAACTGAATCAAGGTTGATACCTTTTTTGATAGCAAGAATTATGCCTGCAGCTTCTAAATAATTATCCGCTTCAAAAAGATTGGGATAATTAATATACTCATTTGTCACTTTTAATGTATTTTGATTTTTTACAGAGATAATATTTAAACCTTTTTCAATCCCTGCTAGTACTGCTTCTGCTCCTAATGCACCATTAGGAACAACAATCGATTCAATCTGATCAGGGTGTAGTGAGATTGATTCATTTTTAGCAGGCAATTCAACAATATCAGGAGCATTGCTTAACCCAATCAGTACAGATGGTAAAAAAGTGTATCCTATTTCTTCTGCAGCTGCACGAGGATCTAAATTTTCATTCAATTCAATTGGATTTAAAGCAGGTGCGTGAGCACAAGGAACTTTTAAAAATTTGCTTATTAAATGACTTATAACTGCTTCGACTCCAGCAATAGGATCAACCCCTTTTCCCTCTCGATAAATATTTGTTTCTAAAGAATCTAGATCATCTGGAAATTTTGCCACAATTGCTATTGCAGTAACTCCTTTTTCTATTAAACATTTTCCAGCATTAATTAGAGTATCAGGATTTTCAATTGTACCACTACTAATTTTTGAAGAATCAGAATCAATAACTATGTTTAGTGGCTTTCTTGTAATCACATAAGAATGAACATTAATTCCTAAAGTAGAAACACATGCATCAGCAACTTGTAAATGTCTCACTAAAATTTCTTTTTCAATGGCTAAATCAAAAATTATCCCAATTTTCTGTTGCTTTACCCTTTTTAAAGCGATTTCTCCTTTAGCAAGTCGGTCTAAACTATAACCCTCAACATAAAAAATATTTTTATCTTTTTCAGAAAGATTACCACCATTCATAACATTTGGATGAGTAATTAAACATCCACTTGCCGATGCTAATAATTTAGCGGTTGGAAGTGCATCTCCAGCAAAACCTCCTACTTCACAACCAATACCAGTTGGAACTATGAATATTGTTGGTGAATTTTCCATTATTAAAAATATTTCAATTTATATTTCTTAATTAGCTAAGACAACCTTAATTTTAAGTTTTTTTGTTCCAAAAGAGTCAATAGAATTTTGAATATCAACAATTGACCATCGAATTAAATCACCTTTTTTTTCTAAATTTGCAATGATGAATTCCCTTAAATTTTTTACTTTTATTGAAGCTGGCCAATCTAAATAGTAATCAATTGAACTTAATTTCATTTTTGATATTTACCAAATTGATCATTATACAAATCATCTTCGACTTCTTTACCAATAACAATATTCAAATCGGACTTGGGATATGCCACACATAAAAGTGCAAAGCCCTTTTCCCTCAAATCATCATTTAATCCCATAGCATCTTCTTGATCTACAGATCCTTCCAATATCATGGATGCACAATCCGTACAAACTCCTGAACAACAACTACTTGGTAAATCTATTCCATTCATTTTTGCCGCTGAAATAATATCTTGATCTTCAGAACATAAAAAACTAAAAGTCTTTTGCTCAAATTGAACTTTGATATTGTATTCAGGCATATCCTAAATCTTATTGCTAGACTGCAGAACCTCCTACAACCTCTAATATTTCTTGAGTAATAGCTGCTTGCCTGGCTTTGTTATAGGTTAGATTCAAAGTACTTGCTAATTCTTTAGCATTATCACTAGCATTATTCATCGCAGTCATCCTGCAAGCGAGTTCTGAAGCTGCTGACTCTTGAAGAGCTCTTAGTACCTGATTCTGTAAATATAATGGTAATAGGGAATCTAATAGTTGATCAGGACTTTGTTCAAAAACAATATCTGATGGTAACTTCTCTGAATCACCTTTTTCCATATTTGATTTTTCAACAAGTAACTTACTATCTTTTGTAGTCAACCTAAAAATTTCATCGTTTTCCTCAGCAATTCCTTGAGGGTCAAGTGGCAATAGTGTTTGAACGACAGGGGCGCAGCTGACTAGAGTGATAAATTTCGTGTAAATAATTTCCACCCTATCAGAATTTTCTGAGAGAAATTCCGCTAAAATTTCATTTGTTACTCCTTCAGAGTCCTTGACTGTGGGTACCTGTTCTAGTTCTTTAAAAGTACTTTTAATTACATATCTATCCTTTCTATTTTGAAAATATCCAATAGCTTTCTTCCCTACCAAAATTAAATTTGGCTGATACCCTTGTTTGACTAATTCTGCGTATCTAATTTCTACCTTTTTTATTATATTTGTATTGTAGCCACCGCATAACCCTCTATCCGCAGTTATGCAAACCAAAGTGATGCTCTTTACTTCTCTCTTGGATAATAAAGGAGAGTCGACAGCCTCAAATTGAACTCTAGATTGGATATTTTCTAAGACTCGTGCAAGTTTATCTGCAAAAGGTCTACTTTTAAGAACTTGATCTTGAGCTCTCCTAACTTTTGCAGCTGCAACAAGTCTCATGGCCTCCGTTATTTTTCTTGTATTTTTAACAGAAACGATTCGATCTCTAATCTCTTTAAGATTTGCCATGGTATCTCCTTAAATAAATTTAAACTGTGGCAAGCATTGATGATTTAACTTCATTTATCACCTCTTTTAGTGTTGCTTCTAATCCATCATTTAATTTCTTTTCTTTAAGAATTTCTTCTATAAATTCTGATTTATTTAACTTTAGGTATTCCCTAAGTTCAGTTGCAAATTTAGTAACATCTTCAACAGGCACCTCATCAATAAGACCTTTAACTCCTGCGTAAACTACTGCAACTTGTTCTGCAAGGTTAAGCGGGGAGAATTGAGGTTGCTTTAATAACTCTCTTAGTCTTTTACCTCTTTCAAGTTGTTGCTGAGTTGCTTCATCAAGATCAGATGCAAATTGAGAAAAAGCAGCTAGTTCATCAAACTGTGCGAGTTCTAATTTTAAAGTTCCTGCAATTTTCTTAATTGCTTTTGTCTGAGCAGCACCTCCAACACGGCTAACAGAAATACCTACATTAATAGCGGGTCTTAATCCTGAGTTAAATAAATCTGCACTTAAGAATATTTGTCCATCTGTAATTGAAATAACATTAGTTGGGATGTAAGCCGAAACGTCCCCTGCCTGAGTTTCAATAATTGGAAGAGCTGTCATAGAGCCTCCTCCCATAGCATCAGAAAGTTTTGCTGCTCTTTCTAGTAATCTACTGTGTAAATAGAAAACGTCTCCAGGATAAGCTTCTCTTCCTGGTGGTCTTTTTAAAAGAAGAGACATTTGTCTATAAGCCTGAGCTTGTTTTGTTAGATCATCATAAATAACAAGTGTTGCTTTACCCTGATACATAAAATGTTCAGCAATTGCTGCACCGGTATAAGGTGCTAAGTACTGTAAAGCAGCAGGTTCAGAAGCTCCTGCACTAACTACGACTGTATAATCTAGTGCTCCTCTCTCTCTTAAAACCTCTACGATGTTTGCTACTGATGCTGACTTCTGACCAATAGCTACGTAAACACAAACTACATCTTGGCCTTTTTGGTTGATTATCGTATCGATAGCAATAGCAGATTTTCCAGTTTGTCTATCACCAATAATTAATTCTCTTTGACCTCTTCCAACAGGAATCATTGCATCAATAGATGTAATACCTGTTTGCATTGGTTCATGCACTGATCTTCTCTTGATTATTCCAGGAGCCATTTCTTCAATCAATCTAGTATCACTCGTTGGAATTTCCCCTTTCCCATCTATTGGTTGTCCTAGAGGATTAACAACTCTCCCCTGCATTGCTTCACCAACTGGAACAGATGCGATTTTACCTGTGGACTTAACGTTACTTCCTTCTTGGACACCAAGTGCCTCTCCCATCAGAACGGCTCCAACATTATCATCTTCAAGATTTAAAGCTATACCTTCGGTACCATCTTCAAATTCCAATAACTCGCCTGCCATGACC
>MWOQ01000299.1 GCA_002026145.1 Prochlorococcus sp. HOT208_60m_813L03
TTTTCAAGAAGATCAAAAGTTAATGTTGGCACTCGCAAAACCAAAGTTTTTTGTGCCTGTTCATGGAGAACATAGAATGCTTGTTTGTCATGGTAAGAGTGCACAATCTATGGGGGTTCCAAAGGACAATATTTTAATTATTGAAAATGGAGATGTAGTTGAGTTAACACCTAATTCTATTCAAAAGGGTGATCCTGTAAAAGCTGGTGTTGAACTGCTTGATAACTCACGAAACGGGATCGTAGATGCTCGAGTATTAAAGGAAAGGCAGCAATTAGCTGGGGATGGTGTAGTAACTGTTTTAGCTCCTATTAGTACGGATGGGAAGATGGTTGCGCCTCCCAGAGTTAATTTAAGAGGAGTTGTTACTACTGCAGAGCCAAGAAAAATGTCTATGTGGACAGAACGAGAAATTAGCTGGGTCTTAGAAAATCGATGGAAACAATTATCCAGACAAACTGGGCCGAATAACTTTGAGGTAGATTGGATTGGTGTACAAAGAGAAATTGAAAATGGTTTATCTAGAAGAATGAGAAGAGAATTACAAGTTGAACCACTTATTTTGTGTTTAGTTCAACCTGCTCCAAGTGGAACTCGTGCTTATATTCCAAAGATTACCGAAGAGCAAAATTTCTCCAATAGAAATAGAAATAATAATTTCCATAAGAAATCAAACAATAATCATCCTAATAGTTCAAATAACCCACAAAATACCCAAAAAAGTCCAAAAGTTTCACAGAATCCATCAGCTGAGACTGCTACAGAAGATTCATTTGAAGGTAGAACAAGAAGAAGAAGATCTGCTGTAACATCTTAACTTTTTTCAAAATTTATATAGTTTTTATCCCAAACAATTTTTAAAAACTTTTGCAGATTAATTTGACCTTTATTTTTTTCATAAATTGAAGTTGCTAATTTTGTCAGATTTTTAGAACTACATTGCTTTGCAGATATTTCTTTTAAAAATCTATTTAAAATTGTGCACCTCGCTTCAATACACATACCATTTAGGAGATTCCTATCGATACCTTTTACATCTTTACAATATAAATATGCTAGTTCACTAAGATCATTACGTTCATTATTGTATTTGCTCATTTTTTGGGAAAAATTATTTATCCTTTCAGAACAACCAGGATAGATGACTTCTAAGGTAGGAATAATTTTTTTTCTTACTAAATTTCTTTTTAATTTAAGATCTGAATTTGTAGGATCTTCCCAGACTGGGATCTTCATATCATTGCAAAATTGTTTTGTATCTTCTCTACTGAAAATTAATATTGGTCTTATTAAAAAAATTTGATTTTCTATTAATCTTTTACTCTCAATATTACTCAGACCTGCAAAATTGCTTCCTCTAGATAAATTGAGGATAAATGTTTCTGCATTATCACTACTCGTATGACCAGTTAACAAATAAATATTATTTTTTTGCTGGTTTGTATTTAATAAATTTTTGGCTCTTTCACATAATTTTTTATATCTCCATTCTCGTGCTTTTTCTTCTGAAGAAATACTTTCTTTATTTGCTTGATCAAAAGAGAATGAAATATTTTTATCTTCGCAATAATCTTTTAATTCAAGAGCATATAATGATGATTTTTCGTGCCACTGATGATCACCATGCCAAACACTAATAGACCAATTATGTAGTTTTTTTAGGTCATTAATTAGGGTTAATAAGGTCATTGAGTCTTGCCCCCCGGATACACTTATTAAAATATTGGATCCTTTAGGAATTAATATTTTTTTGGTAAGAATCTCTTTATGTAGCTGATGATGCCATGATGACCAATTTTTCTGAGTTAATTGTTTATCAGTCATTTTGTGTTCCTCAGATAATATTTTTTAAAAAATGCACTGTTTTACTAAAACAATGTCACAATCGGGTAATAAATTCATTAAGTAAATGAGTCTGATTAATCTTTTGCCACAAAAAATCAAAGAAGAGTTAAGAAGCAAATCCTTACTCAAAGTTATTTCAGGATTGAACAATTTTGATGTTCAATCTGTGAAAATAATTGTTGAGGCTGCTTCATTAGGAGGAGCAGATCTTATCGATATTGCTTGTAAACCTGAACTAGTTGATTTAGCACTTAAGAATTCAACACTACCTGTTTGTGTTAGTTCAGTAGTGCCTCAATCTTTTCAAGATTCTGTAAAAGCAGGAGCATCATTAATTGAAATAGGAAATTACGATACTTTTTATGAAAAAGGTATTAATTTTTCAGATAAAAAAGTTTTAAACATTACAAAAGAGACGAGGGATTTATTGCCTAATGTTCCTTTATCAGTAACTGTTCCTCACACTATGCCTATTGATAAACAAGTTGATCTTGCTATAAAGCTAGTGGAAGAAGGTGTTGACATTATTCAAACAGAGGGTGGCACCAGTTCTACTCCTTACTCTTCAGGAATTCAAGGCTTTTTTGAAAAATCAGTACCAACTCTTGCAGCTACCTACGCTATTTATCAAGAATTTAAGAAACAATCTCTGAATATACCAATCATGAGTGCCTCTGGATTAAGCCAAGTAACTTGTCCACTAGCAATATCCTCTGGAGCCTCAGCAGTTGGTGTTGGATCTGTAGTTAATAAATTAGATGATTTAATATCGATGATTGCGGTTGTTAGGGGCTTAAAAGAATCTTTGAAAAATTCAATAATTGGAGAAAAAATTTCTTAGTATAGCAATACCCTTTTGCTACTAGGTTGATGAACAATTATAAGCTTCAAGCTCCTTACGAACCAAATGGAGATCAACCAGAAGCTATAAAAAAATTAGTTAAAGGCGTCAATACTGGTAAAGAGTTCCAGACTCTTTTAGGGGCTACTGGAACTGGTAAAACATTTACTATTGCGAATGTAATTCAACAAACAGGAAGACCAGCACTTGTATTAGCCCATAACAAAACGTTAGCTGCACAACTATGTAATGAATTAAGGGAATTTTTTCCAAAAAATGCTGTTGAGTACTTCATTTCTTACTATGATTATTATCAACCAGAAGCTTATGTACCCGTAAGTGATACTTACATAGCTAAAACAGCTTCAATTAATGAAGAAATAGATATGCTTAGGCATTCTGCAACACGCTCATTATTTGAGAGAAAAGATGTAATTGTTGTAGCCTCAATAAGTTGTATTTATGGTCTTGGTATACCGAGTGAGTATTTAAAAGCTGCAGTTAAATTTGAAGTGGGAAAATCAATAAATCTACGTTCTTCTTTGAGGTCTCTCGTTGAAAATCAATATACTAGAAATGATATTGAAATTACTCGAGGTAGATTCAGAATTAAAGGTGATGTTTTAGAAATCGGTCCAGCTTATGAGGATAGATTAATTAGAATCGAATTATTTGGTGATGAAGTCGAAGCTATTAGATATGTTGACCCTACTACAGGAGAAATACTTGAAAGTTTGGAACAAGTTAGCGTTTATCCAGCAAAGCATTTTGTGACCCCAAAAGAAAGACTTGAGAGTGCAATTAGTGCAATTAGAAGTGAATTAAAAACTCAACTAGATAAATTTACATACGAAGGAAAATTATTAGAGGCTCAACGTCTGGAACAACGCACAAAATATGATTTAGAAATGCTCAAAGAGGTTGGTTATTGTAATGGAGTTGAGAATTATGCTCGTCATTTATCAGGCAGGGAGGAAGGTTCACCGCCAGAATGCTTAATAGATTACTTTCCCAAAGATTGGTTGTTGGTAGTTGATGAGAGTCATGTAACATGTCCTCAACTTCATGCGATGTACAACGGTGATCAATCTAGAAAAAAAGTTTTAATAGATCATGGTTTTAGATTGCCAAGTGCTGCAGATAATAGACCTTTAAAATGTGAAGAGTTTTGGGAAAAATCAAAACAGACATTATTTATAAGTGCAACTCCGGGTCAATGGGAATTAGATCAATGTGATGGTGAATTTATTGAGCAAGTTATAAGACCAACTGGGGTATTAGATCCTTTAATTGATGTAAGACCTAGTGAGGGCCAAATAGAAGATCTTTTATCTGAAATAAGAATTAGAGCTGAAAAGAATCAACGAGTGCTCGTGACAACACTTACTAAGAGAATGGCTGAAGATCTAACTGATTTTTTATCTGAAAATAAAGTAAGAGTTAGATATTTGCATTCCGAAATCCATTCAATTGAAAGAATTGAAATTATTCAAGACCTCCGAATGGGCGAATACGATGTTTTGGTAGGAGTTAATTTATTAAGAGAGGGACTAGATCTTCCTGAAGTATCCTTAGTTGCCATTTTAGATGCTGATAAAGAAGGTTTTCTCAGGGCTGAAAGGTCATTGATTCAAACAATAGGAAGAGCTGCAAGACATGTTGAAGGTGTTGCCTTGCTTTATGCAGATAACTTCACAGATTCAATGAAAAGAGCAATATCTGAAACTGAAAGAAGAAGAACTATTCAAAAAAAATATAACCAAGTCAATGGTATTACTCCAAAACCTGCAGGCAAAAAAATAGAAAATTCAATATTATCTTTTCTAGAACTTTCCAGAAAGCTAGATGCTGGTGGTTTATCTAAAGATTTAATAAATATAGTTAATAACAAAACTGACGCAATTCTTAATTCCAGTGATAATCAATGTTTGCTCGAAGAATTGCCTGACTTAATAGAAAAGTTAGAAATTAAAATGAAAGATGCTGCAAAAGAGTTAAATTTTGAAGAAGCAGCAAATTTGAGGGATAGAATCAAAAAATTAAGACAAAAAATGGCAAGAAATAATTAAAAAGAACTTATTTTTCTAATTCGAAATGATCATGAATCGCATTTACTGCTTTGTCACAATCTTTTTCTAAGACAATACATGAAGTCCTGATTTCACTAGTGGCAATCATTTCAATATTGATATTTTGGTCAGCCAATGCTCTAAATATTTTTCCAGCAGTTCCAACCTTAAATGCCATTCCCGCTCCTACAGTACTTACTTTGGCTATAGCAGGGCCATCTTCAATGTATGATCCGGGTAATTTTTTTGTTAAGGCCTCAAAAACTAAGCTAGCTTTTTCTCTATCTTGCTTGTTCATTGTAAGACTAATATCCTTAGTTTTTAAAGAGGAAATTCTTTCAGACTGAACGATAGTATCGATAAGTAAATTATTTTCAGCTAATGCTAAACATATCGATGCTGCTACACCTGGACGATCAGGCAGTTTTCGAAAACTTACTTGAACTTGGTTTTTATCTAATGCAATTCCTCTAACTTCAGGTTGATCTTGTTTTTCATTGATTGGATTAACAAATATTTGTGTATCGGATAACTTAAATTTTTCAGCAACAAATCTAATAGCTTTTGGTATATTATTGATTTCAATTACACAGCTGACTTTAATTTCACTAGTAGCTATTAACCTGACATTTATATTCGCTTGAGACAAAGTATCAAATAAATCAGCTGAAACACTAGGTCTGCCCATAATGCCTGCTCCTTGAATACTTAATTTAGTCATGTTTGTTTTTAAGTTATATTCTCCTCCTAATTGACTAGTTATAAGCTCACATTGTTCTGCAGTCTTTTTAACTTCTAATTCACTAACAGTAAATGTAATATCGTTTTTATTGCCATCATTTGTCGCTTGTATTATTAAATCTACACTAATATTTGCTTCTGAAAGTTTTTCAAATATTTGTGCAGCAATCCCAGGGCTATCAGGAATATTTGAGAGACTGAATACTGCTTGGTTTTCTAATACCTCAAGACTATTGACTGTTTTTGTTAATTCTAAACTTCCCCTTTTTAGCGGGAGAGGTTGGATTTGACTTTCAAGGAGAGTCCCACTTGAGTCACTTTGGCTTGATTTGACACACAATTTAATTCCATAATTGCGAGCAATTTCTACTGCTCTTGGATGCAGAACTGAAGCACCGACACTTGCAAGTTCAAGCATTTCCTCGCAGCTAATTTTATCTAACAGTCTTGCATTAGGAACAATTCTTGGATCAGTAGTAAGAACCCCTGGAACGTCTGTATAAATTTCGCACGTTTCAGCTCCTAAAGCTGTTGATAAAGCTACTGCGGAAGTATCTGAACCACCTCTACCCAAAGTTGTAATTTCCATTGAACCCGTATGGCTTAATGTTGTTCCTTGAAATCCAGCCACTACAACTACAAAACCCTGATTTATATAATTTTGGATCCTTTCTGTTTTAATATCCAGAATTCTCGCTTTCCCATGAATTGATTCAGTAATAATTCCAACCTGGCTACCTGTCATTGAAATTGCCGATATTCCGTATTCGTTTAATGCCATTGAGAGAAGAGCTATTGTTACTTGCTCTCCAGTTGAGAGAAGCATATCCAATTCTCTTCGATTAGGATTTTTACTTATTGATTCCGCTAAACAATTTAAATCATCTGTAGTTTGCCCCATTGCAGAGACAACTACGACAATTTCATTTCCTGCTTCTTTACTTTGACAAATGCTACTTGCAATATTTTTAATTTTTTTAATATCACCTACAGAAGTACCGCCAAATTTTTTTACTAGTAAAGCCATATCTAAATCATAATGTAAATTCTTAAACTTATAATTTGGTTAACTTAAATTAATTAATTTCTCTATAAAAACATTTATAGGATTATTACCTTGTTTTAGTAATGATTCAATATCTAGTAAGTTACTCATCAAATTAATTAAATATTCTTGAGATACATTTTTGACTTTTCTTCGAATAAAAAAAATCCTTTTTGGATTAGAAATGCCTGCAAGATTACAAATCTTTTCTGCATTATCGTTACCTGAATTAACTGCTAATTTTATAATGGTATGAATTCTTATTTGACTAATTAAACCTGCATTTAGTCTTAAAGCAGGTTCTCCTTTCTGTAAGGAATAATTTATTTCAATGAGGCTTGCATTAATATTCTTTTGTAAGAGAAGATCAATGATTTTGAAAATATTGGATTGATGATCACTAAATATTTTTTTTACATCAATACTTTTAAGAAAAAGTTGTGGATTCGAATCACTTGATACTGCAGAAAGGTATGTTTTTGCTTTGGCTAGTTCATTTTTTAGTTTAAAGCCATCATTACCAACTGAATCAATTATTAATTCAGCTGCATTTTTATCAAGTTTGATATTCATTTCATTTGCTGCATCTTCTAAAAATCTTTTTTGTCCTTCATAATCCCAGATTTCTGGTAAAGAAAATGACTTTTCTGTAGCTAAATTATCTTTTATAAGTTTTTGTAAAAATTTAGTACTCTTTAGTCTTGAGTCTGGTTTTTTTGTATTTTGTAAAATGAAATAAGTATTTTGAGGTATATTTTCATGAATTTTTTCAAATTTAGTTCTTAGATCCTCATTTTTGGTAGTAAAAATTGGATTATTTTTCAATGTAACTATTCTGTATCCCTCTCCAAAAGGAGGTGAAAGAACTTCATCAAAAGCTTTATTGACTTGCTCATCATCATCTCCATTTAAATTTGTTACGTTTATTTCTTTCCATTCTTTGGATACTTCCTTATCAATTAATTTTTGAATAAATGTATTTTGAGCATTTAAATCATTACCCCATAATATTTGTATTGGCATAATAGCTCAATAAAAACCATATATTAACTATGATTACTTCTAACACAAATTAAATTCAATGGTAATAGATCATCCAATTTTTTTGGAAAGCATCAGATTCATAAGATCTCATTTATTAGCCAATGATCTAGATTATTTGGAAAAAAAAGTATTAGAGAGATTAGTCCATACTTCAGGAGATTTTTCAGTTCAAAATCTTGTAAATTTTAGTGAAGGTGCTTGCGAAAGAGGGCTGCAGGCACTTAAAAATGGTGCTCCGATTTTAACTGATACTGATATGGCAGCAGCAGCAATAAAATCCATGGCAGAAAAAACCAATAGGAATAAAGTATTCACCGCTAGTATGTGGTCTGGAAAAAATAATCATAAAAACTTAACTAAAACTGCATATGGCTTAAGTGAAGGTTGGAAGGATTTATCCGCTATGAATTCCGGAATCAAATCACCTATTGTAGTTATCGGCAGTTCGCCTACAGCTTTAACTTATTTAATTGATATTTTAGAGAATGCAAAAGATTTACCCAGTTTAATTATCGGAATGCCTGTTGGATTTATTGGAGTAGAGAAAAGCAAAAACAAATTAATTTCTAGCGATCTTCCTAGAATTGTTTTGAATTCAACTAGAGGAGGTGCTGCCATGGCAGCTGCTGCGGTTAACGCCTTATTGAGGGAAACTATTTAAAAAATATTTATTTTATAAAAATGTTAAAAATCTACTTAATATCATAATTTAAGTTGTTATTTTGTTCTAAAGAATTTAAAACTGATTTTGCTTTTTCTATAACTTCTTTTGGAACTCCTGCTAATTTAGCTGCTTCTATTCCATAGCTTTTGTTTGAGCCCCCTTTAACAATCCTATGGCTAAAAATTAGCTGATCTTTATTTTGTTCTACTAAAACTTGAAAATTTTGTATATT
>MWOQ01000300.1 GCA_002026145.1 Prochlorococcus sp. HOT208_60m_813L03
CAAAGATTATCAACACTTTTTGAATATTTGGAATTAAAAATGAATTGAACCTATGAAAAACTCCTCTAAAAAAAATTTTTCTGGAAAAAATCATAAAGAATATAAAAAACAATCAGATTTTGGTTATTACTCAAAAAATACAAATCGTTCAGAAAATAATGAGAAATTTTTGAATCATTCTGCTAAACATAAGAATATTGAAAATTTTAACAAAAATGACAAAAATAATACTTTTTCATCCTTAAAAAGAAGAAAGCCAACATATAAATCTAATGCAGAATTTTCTAATAAAAATTCAGATATTTATCAAGATTTTTCTAATAGGAAAAATTTTGATGATTGGATATGGGGCAAACATTCGGCTTATGAGGCTCTCAGTAGTGAAAGAGCGATTAATAGGATTTGGTGTATTTCGGAAATCTTTTCTTCAGAGAAATTCTATATCCTGCTGAAGGATCTTAAATCAAAAGGAGTCCTTATTGAAGAAGTTTCTTGGAACAGGCTTTCGCAATTGACTAATGGTGCTTCACATCAAGGCGTAGCATTGCAGTTAGCATGCTCTAAAACAATATCCCTAGAACAATTAATCTTTTTTTCTAAACGCAATTGTTCAAATCCCATAATTCTTGCATTAGACGGCATAACAGATCCACATAATGTTGGCGCGATTATAAGATCAGCTGAAGCATTTGATTGCAAGGGCATCATTATTCCTCAGAGAAGATCTGCTGGATTGACGGGGACAGTCGCTAAGGTAGCTGCAGGAGCCTTAGAACACTTGCAAGTAAGTAGAGTTGTTAACTTAAATAGAGCACTTGAGGAGCTTAAGAAAAATGGGTTTCTTGTTGTTGGCTTATCAGGAGATGGTCAATTATCTATCTCAAATTTTCAAGAAAAAGCACCAATGGTTGTTATAGTCGGCTCTGAAGATAAAGGAATTTCTTTGCTTACTCAAAAAAAATGCGATTTTCTATTAAGCATTCCTCTTAAAGGTAAGACTTCTAGTTTAAATGCCTCTGTAGCAGCAGCCATATCAATATTTTACTTGACATGTAAATAATTTTATTTCTCAATAATTACTGTTATTGAATACCTCTAATATGTTGTAGTTTCAATACATTTGTATGATTAATAAAAATTTATTGAATTTTCACTACAAAATTGTATAGAATTTAACAAGAATTGATGGTCTTAAAGGCCAATTAAATTGATTAGAAATTTTGGAAACAAACTCGGATTAGCTTGGTGGGCTAAAATTGAGACACAAGAGCCTGATTGTACCTATTGGTTCGGCCCCTTCATTACAAAGCATAGTTTAAAAGAAAATTTGTCTTATTTTATTAATGATCTTTCTGCTGAAGGTTCTCAGAATATTAAACATAGTTTTATTCGCTGCAAAAAAGATGAACCACTGACTGTTTGATAGCTTTGATTTTAAGAAATATAAAAAGAAATGAATTTTAGTTCTTTAAGAAATGAAATTATAAGTAATAATGCTTCTGTTAAGGAATTAGTAAATGATTTTTTTGCGAAAATAGAAAA
>MWOQ01000301.1 GCA_002026145.1 Prochlorococcus sp. HOT208_60m_813L03
AATTGGAAATTTCGCTTGATATAGGTAGTAGTAATGAAAGCTTTTACTATTTAGATGGAAATAACTTTGGAGCAGAAGTTGGAGATATTGTAAGTGTGAGACTAAGGGGGAGATTATTGAATGGGTTGGTGATCTCCAAAAAAGACTTTTCGACAATCAATAATGATGAATCAAATATTACTGGAGGAAAAAGCATAAGATATTTGTTTGTTGAAGGTATTTTGCAGAAAAAAATAATTGATGAATCTTGGAGAGAATTGATAGACTCCCTAGCCTCTTTTTATATGGTTAGTAATTTAAAAATGTTTAAAACTGCATTTCCTCCTGGCTGGATTGGTAAATATAAAAATTTCTCTAAAGGTTTAAAAGATCAAATATGGATTGAAACTAAAAAAGAATTTGATATTAAGAAAAATGGATTAACCAAAAAAGAATTTTTTTTAATGGATACTTTATCTAAAAAAGGTAATTGGCAAAGTGAATTAATAAGATCTGGTTTTAATTACACTCTAATTAACTCAATGGTCAGTAAAAATTATCTTGTTAAATCTAAAAGAAAAAAAAATATAAATAGTAAATTAAATTCTTCTGCAAAAGATCATATCGCAACGAAAAAACCAAATCTTACAAATGAGCAAAAAATTGCATTTCAAGAATTTCAAACAATGAAACCAGGAGATGCAATACTTCTTTGGGGCGAAACAGGTTCAGGTAAAACAGAAGTGTATATGAGAATTGCTGAAGATCAATTTCTTAAGAAAAAAAGTTCTTTGATACTAGCCCCAGAAATTGGATTAATTCCTCAACTTATTGATAGGTTTAGTAGGCGATTTAATAATGTCGTTTACGAATACCATAGTAATTGTTCTCCCGATCATAGAACTCTAGTTTGGAAGAAAATTATTAATGCTAATGAACCTTTAATAGTAGTAGGTACAAGGTCTGCAGTTTTTCTTCCAATCAAAAATCTGGGATTAATAATAATGGATGAAGAACATGATGTTTCTTATAAGCAAGATAGTCCTATGCCCTGCTATGACGCCAGAGAGATTGCTATTGAAATAGTAAAAAGGAATTCTGCAAAGTTAATTTTTGGGAGTGCAACCCCATCAATGAAGACTTGGAAAAAGTGTATTTCTGAAAGGAATTTTAAATTGGTAAGAATGATTCAAAGGATATCCAGTAATGAGACTCCTGAAATAAAAATTATTGATATGCGGGAAGAGTTCAAGAAGGGAAATATGAAAATTTTTTCCAATGAATTATTACAATTGCTTCCTCAACTACGCTTAAAAAAAGAGCAAGCAATAATTTTGATCCCTAGGAGGGGGCACAGTGGATTTTTAAGTTGTAGAAATTGCGGATATTTAATAAATTGCCCCAACTGTGACGTTCCTTTATCAGTTCATCTCGGATCAAAAGGAAAAAAATGGTTAAGGTGTCATTGGTGTGATCATAAATCAAGATTGATCAATCGTTGCCCAGATTGTAATTCAACTGCTTTCAAACCTTTTGGAATTGGTACGCAAAGGGTAATACAGTTTTTAAATGAAGAATTTCCTGACTTAAGAGTACTTCGCTTTGATAGAGATACAACTTCAGGAAAGGATGGTCATAGAGATATTCTTTCAAAGTTTTCTAAAGGTGATGCTGATATTCTTGTCGGTACTCAGATGTTGGCAAAAGGTATTGACATCCCCAATATTACTCTTTCAGTAGTTATTGCAGCAGATGGGTTGCTTCATCGCCCAGATATTTCAGCAGAAGAAAAATCATTACAATTATTTTTGCAAGTAGCAGGAAGGGCCGGCAGGGCACAAAAAAAAGGGAAAGTAATTTTTCAAACATATAAACCTAACCACCCGGTGATTTCATATCTTCAAAAAAGAGATTATGAAAGATTCTTAATTGAAAACTCGAGATTGAGAAAGGATGCTAATTTATTTCCATTTTGCACAATTTGCCTACTTAAATTATCAGGTGAAAATTATGAGTTAACTGAGTCAATTGCAATAAAATTAGCAAAATATCTACTCAGTTTTTGTGAGAAAAAGAACTGGAAATTAATTGGTCCTGCCCCTAGTTTGATAGCTAAAGTCGGTAAAAAATTTAGATGGCAGATATTAATATATGGTCCTGAAGGAACAAAGATACCTTTACCTGATAGATCAATATTATGGAAACTTATTCCAAAAAA
>MWOQ01000302.1 GCA_002026145.1 Prochlorococcus sp. HOT208_60m_813L03
AAAAAATCTACATCTTCCATCAAAGGTATCTTTCTAAAACCATTATTATTAAAGTAGGTAGTTCTATGAATTATTAAACCTTGATCACCATAGGGTTGTTTAAAAAAGTTACTTCTAAAATTTACAAGAATTTCGAGGACTCTAAAAATTATCTTTTTATTATTAATTTTAAATTTAAAATAGTAAATACTATTCTTGTTTCCCTTTAAAAATGAATTTGTTTTTCTAAACCAATCATTATTTAATCTTGTGTCTGCATGCAAAAATATGAGCCAGTCTCCCTTTGAATGCTTGGCTCCCATATCCAATTGTAAACCTCGATTCCTTTCTTTGGATTTACATACTTTCGCTCCATAAACTTTTGCTATATCAATAGTTTTATCTTCACTTCCACAATCAACAATTATGATTTCACCCTCTTTCTGAATACTTGACAAGTCTGAAAGCAATAATGGCAAATTATTAGCTTCATTAATAGTTGGAATAATAATTGAGATTTTTGACAAGTCGATTACTTTCTATTTTCAATATCAATAACTGTATCTATATCAATTTTTTTAGTTAAAAACTTATATCTTAATTTTGTTGTAGCAAAATTATCAATTGTATTTTGAAGAACATTTTCTGTCCCCCACTTTATGTTGATAAAAGGTAAATATATATGCGATGACATTATCTTTTCTGATAAACCAATAAGCCAATATCCTCCATCATTAGATGGTCCTAAAACAAGATCATTTTGTTGAAGCTCTTTTAGAGTATTCAATAAATCTTGATGGCATAAATCTGGAAGGTCAGTACCAATAAAAATAATATTTTTGATCTTATGTCTTGCACAAAATTTTTTGTTGATAATTATTTGCCGTTTCATTTTTTCTCCCAAGCAGCCTTTCCCCTGTAAATTAAATTTTTTGATGCCTAATTCTCTAGTCCATCTTTTATAGTTACCTACCCCCAAACCAGATATAGCAATAGAAATATCAATTAGTTTATTCTCTTGGAGAAATTTTGCGACTGAAATAGTGTGCTTGGTCATTACACTTTGAACCTTTGCAGAATTACTTTTACCTATATCTTTAGATAATCTTGTTTTGCATCTTCCAAAAGCATGCCATTTTGTCATGATAATAATTAATGCTTTATCCAAAAATTTATTGCGATTTAAAATAATTATATG
>MWOQ01000303.1 GCA_002026145.1 Prochlorococcus sp. HOT208_60m_813L03
TAATAGGCTGTGAAATTAATAAAAAGGTTTTTGAACAGGCTAAAGTAAATATATCATTGGCTGGACTTGAAAATTATATTGAACTTATAAATAATGATTTTTTAGAACTCCAATTAAAATGTGCACCTGGGATCATTCTTTGTAATCCTCCTTATGGCAAAAAATTAGGCGATGAAAATGAATTGATTTGTTTATATGAACAAATGGGAATCTTCCTAAAGAATAATTTTTCAGGTTGGGAATTTTGGCTGCTAAGTGGAAATCCAAAACTAACAAAATATTTGAAAATGAAATCTTCATTGAAAATTCCTGTTAGCAATGGGGGAATAGATTGTAGATGGATAAAGTATTTAATAAGGTAATTTATTTTTTGCCTAAAACGGCCTTCGTTGTCTTTCCTAAACCCTCTAATGTCTGAGGAAGATAAGGTCCTTTGGCTAATTTCCCTCCAAGTTTCAAACTTAAGCCTGCTAGAAATAAATCGATAATTATTATTAGTAATAAATTATATTCAATATTCCAGTTATTATATTTCGCTATAAAAAGATAAAAAATAATATGGATGCAAATTAGTACTAATAATAATAATGTGATGCCAATTGCCAAAAATATTCCACCACTAATTAATCGTCTTTTTTCTCTATCTACTTCTTGAAGAGCTATTCTTACATGCAAATCCATTACTGAACTTGCGATTGCTGAAATTCTGGAAGCTGTATTTGCAAAGTTTTTCTTTTTTGGTTTTTCCATATTATTTTCTGCCACTGTTAAGAAGAGTTCCTATTACTAAACCAATACCAGCCGCAATAGCAATTGATAATAGTGGTTTTTTTCTTATTGGATTTTCTATTTTTGGTCTAAGTGTATCGTTAAGTTCTTCTAATAAATCTTCTAGTTGACTTTCGATAGGTTCAATTTTTTCTGATATTTCCCAATTGTTTTCTCTTATTGAATCAATAATTTCAAATAGTTGGGTTTTTATTCCAGTTACTGAGGTTTCACTATGGCTAGCTATTACTTCAACTAAATCATCAATACTGCCTTTTGTGGTTTCAAGAGTTTGTTGTGCAATGTTAGGCCATTTTTCTTTTAT
>MWOQ01000304.1 GCA_002026145.1 Prochlorococcus sp. HOT208_60m_813L03
AATAATTCATTAAAAATCACTTTACTACAAGAAAAAAACTTGCAGGAATCTATTAAACAACTTGCAATTGCTCATAGTGAATGGATAGAAAAAAGAGATGAATTTAAAAAAGAGCTTTTAGATCTCGATAATCAAAAAAATTCTCTAGAGAAGGATTTAGGTTTATTGAGAAGGAAAAGAGATGAATTAAATTCTTCAATTTCAAATAAAAGGCAAGAATATAATAACTATCTGATGAAGCTTGAATATCTCGAAAGGGATATGCATTCTCTTAAAGAAGAGATGAGGAGTGAGAAAATAAAATTAGAAAATTATAAAAAAGATCTACCGAATCCTTCCCCAGATTTTGGAGAATATGAAGAGAAGAGTCTTGAATCTTTGCAATCAGAAATTTCGATCATAAATACAAAACTACAAAGCTTAGAACCTGTTAATATGTTGGCTCTTGATGAACTAGAAGAATTAATTGAGAGGTTAAATGATTTGCAACAAAAATTAGAAATTCTATCTAATGAAAGATCTGAATTATTGCTGAGAATAGAAACTGTATCTACGATGCGTCAGGAGGCTTTTATGCAAGCATTTACAGAAGTTGACAAACATTTTAGAGAAATTTTTGCAAATTTGTCTGATGGAGATGGATTTCTACAACTTGAAAATCCTAATTCTCCCTTAGAAGGAGGATTAACTTTAGTGGCTCATCCTAAGGGAAAAAATGTCAGAAGATTAGCCTCTATGTCAGGTGGTGAAAAATCGTTAACCGCTTTAAGTTTTTTATTTGCTTTGCAAAAGTATAAACCTTCACCTTTTTATGCATTAGATGAGGTTGATAGTTTTTTAGATGGTATTAATGTTGAAAGGTTGTCAAAACTAATATCGAATCAGTCATCAAATGCTCAATTTATAGTCGTAAGTCATAGAAGGCCTATGATTAGTGCATCTGAACGAACAATTGGGGTTGCGCAAGCAAGAGGAGCTAATACTCAAGTTCTTGGGTTACCAAATGCTGCATAAACTCACTTTTTTAAATTTATACGTCAGAATGA
>MWOQ01000305.1 GCA_002026145.1 Prochlorococcus sp. HOT208_60m_813L03
CTTTTGAAAATATTTATTCAATAGAATCAGGAGGGTTGCAATTCATAAGTAATTTTTTAATAGATAGTAAAAAATTAGAAACAATCTCAGAAAATTTTTTCAACCTAAAAAGTTATAAAGATAAATCTACTTTTCTTTTTGCCAAAGTTGATATCAAAGATGAAAATTCCAATAAATTTAAATATTTACCTGATTTGGAAGATCTTAATTTTCTCATTAGAAATATTTTAAAAATATCAAATGAAGAATATCTAGAAATCATAAGTCAATCTATTCCAGAAAAAAATCCAATTCTTTATACAGAAACAAGTTTAAAAATACCTTAATAAAGTTATTCAAATAAGCTTCAAAGACAATCATTTTAAATTTTTGTGAAGTTAATAACTTGTGGTTAATTAAAAATTATTTGACTATCTTTAATCTATAAGTATTTGATATTGAATTAAGCAATTGGACAATAAAAAACTAATTTTAAAACCAGGATTAGAGGGTGTCCCAGTTACTAATTCATCTATCTGTGATATTGACGGCAACAAAGGTAAATTATTGTACAGAGGCTATTCCATTGAGGAACTATCCAAAAAAAGTAGTTTTTTAGAAACTGCATACCTATTGATTTGGGGTGAATTGCCCACAGCTATTCAACTTAGAGATTTTGAACAAGAAGTTCAGATGCATAGAAGGTTAAGTTTTAGAGTCAGAGATATGATGAAATGTTTCCCTGCGACAGGTCATCCTATGGATGCTCTTCAATCTAGCGCGGCTTCTTTAGGGCTCTTCTATTCGCGCAGGGCAATAGATGATCCTAATTACATCTATAACGCAGTTATTAGGCTAATAGCAAAAATACCCACAATGATTGCTGCGTTTCAACTTATTAGAAAAGGACAAGACCCAATCCAACCTAGAGATGATTTAACTTACTCATCAAATTTTCTTTACATGCTGACTGAAAAAGAACAAGATCCTTTAGCTGCAAAAGTTTTTGATAGGTGTTTAATTCTACATGCAGAACATAGTTTAAACGCCAGTACATTTAGCGCTAGAGTTACTGCAAGCACTCTTACAGACCCATATGCTGTCATCGCCTCTGCAGTAGGAACCCTTGCTGGCCCATTGCATGGAGGAGCAAATGAGGATGTTATTGCAATGTTAGAAGAGATTAAAACCCCAGAAAATGCTAGGTCTTTTTTAGATAAAGCAATAAAAAATAAAAGTAAGATAATGGGCTTCGGCCACAGAGAATATAAAGTCAAAGATCCAAGAGCAATAATTCTTCAAAAACTGGCAGAAGAACTTTTTATTAGATTTGGAGCAGATAAAATGTATGAAGTTGCTAAATCACTTGAGGCAGAGGCAATACCAAGACTTGGACCTAAGGGTATATTCCCTAATGTAGATTTTTATTCTGGTCTTGTTTATAGAAAACTTGGAATTCCTCGTGATTTATTTACTCCAATTTTTGCTATATCTAGAGTGGCTGGTTGGTTAGCTCATTGGAGAGAGCAACTTGGAGCAAATAGAATTTTCAGACCATCGCAAATCTACACAGGTTCAGCACCAAGAG
>MWOQ01000306.1 GCA_002026145.1 Prochlorococcus sp. HOT208_60m_813L03
TTATAAACATAGATATCCGTATGATTGGAGAACCAAAAAACCAACTATTTTTTAGGGCAACAGAACAATGGTTTGCATCTGTAAATGGCTTTAGATCATCCGCATTAAAGGCAATCGAAGATGTTGAGTGGATGCCAGAGACTGGAAAGAAAAGAATTTATTCTATGGTTGTTGGTAGAGGAGATTGGTGTATTTCTAGACAAAGGTCATGGGGAGTTCCAATTCCAGTTTTATATAAAAAAAAATGGTAATGACATTCTCCTGAACAAAGAGATAAATAATCATATTCAAGAACTTTTTAGTGAACATGGAGCAGATATTTGGTGGGATTGGGATGTTAAGAATCTTTTGCCAGAAAATTATGCAAAAGAATCTGATCTATGGAAAAAAGGGACTGATACAATGGATGTCTGGTTTGATTCTGGATCTAGCTGGGCCGCAGTATGTGAACTAAGAAGTGAATTAAAGTATCCAGCTGATCTTTATTTAGAGGGCTCAGATCAACATCGAGGTTGGTTCCGGTCTTCTTTGTTAACATCTGTTGCAGTTAATAATAAACCTCCATATAAGAAAGTTTTAACTCACGGTTTTGCACTTGACGAAAACGGAAGAAAAATGAGCAAATCTTTAGGCAATGTTGTTGATCCAAATATAATTATTAATGGAGGTAATAATAAAAAAACTGAACCTGCTTATGGCGCTGATGTTTTAAGGCTATGGGTAAGCTCTGTAGATTATTCAGTAGATGTTCCAATTGGCTCAAATATACTCAAGCAACTTTCTGACGTTTATAGAAAAGTTCGTAATACTGCAAGATATCTTCTAGGTAATATTCATGATTATGATCCGAAGATTGATAGTTTTGAAATTGATCAATTGCCTCTTTTAGATCAATGGATGTTAGGCAGACTAGATGAAGTTACAGATCAAATATCAAATGCTTATGAAAATTATGAATTTTCAAAATTTTTCCAAATCCTGCAAAGTTTTTGCGTTGTAGATCTATCAAATTTTTATTTGGATATTGCAAAGGATAGGTTATATGTAAGTTCTAAATCGCAATTTAGGAGAAGATCATGTCAGTTTGTCATGTCAAAAGTTGTTGAAAATTTAGCCGTACTTATTTCTCCAGTTCTTTGTCATGGGGCTGAAGATATTTGGCAAAATATTCCATATT
>MWOQ01000307.1 GCA_002026145.1 Prochlorococcus sp. HOT208_60m_813L03
TTGCTTTGATCAAAAAGGAAACATAATTGCTCGCTGTCAGACTAAAGAAGATATAGATGTTCTTAAGAAAATGGGCAGACCAATAATGGAAATAAAAGAAATGAAAAAAGAGGAATCAGTTGTTTGTTCTTTAACTGGTAGTCCATCCGATTACAATGAAGATTATTAAAAGTATGACTCAAAGATCACTTCAATTAAATCAACATGGAAGATCAGTAGTTCTTTTGTTGGTTGCATTGAATAGCATCTGTACTTTCTTTTACTTTTGAAAAAGTATTAACTGATCGCGAAAGAGCGAGATAAAAATATTTAATTATTTGTGGATTAACAGTAAATAAATAAAATTTAAGACATAAAAAAAGACCCTTTTACAGGTCTTTTTTAAATGGTGACGACAGAAAGGAGATCTATTAAATAATCAGATTAAGAATTTTCTTAGAAATTAGTTTTGAATGTAAAAGTGATTACTCACTTCTTCATGCTTTACAAACGACTTTATTTTTAAGATAGTTCAGAATTAATCGCGAATGATTAATTTCTGATCACTTAACTTTCTTACCGTAAAGGTTAGATAAGTTAATTTACCTTGGTGTTGCAGACCATGGATTAGTGAAGATCTAGTTGGTCAACCTTGGACGAGTCGATCACCAGAACTGTCGTAAATATAAAGTAATCGGTCATAAACATTTGGCATGAATCCTTAAGAATGATTTAATCATGATTAATTAAATCTTTAATCCGCTGACTACATCATCTCTCAGTAAGCATTTTATTTGTTTGTTTTATAAAGAATATAAAGCCAACCAAAGAAAGTAGCAAAAGCAATTATTAAAGCAATATTGTTATTCAATGGACTTAAATATCTTTCTATTAAAAGTGGCACATGGAGAATAACAAAATACCAATATAGAGCAGATAGTAATCCAAACAATAAAGCTAGAAGAATATAAAAAGGCAGGATATAAAATCTTCTTTTTTTTATTCTTTCCTCTGTAATATTTTCGGCTAAACCAATTCTTGACCAATAACCACCATTTAATTGAAGAAAAAACTTTAAAAATATTCCGTAAATATCTATAAAAAACCTAGATAAAGCAAATAACGGTGAAATTATAAATCTTT
>MWOQ01000308.1 GCA_002026145.1 Prochlorococcus sp. HOT208_60m_813L03
AACTATTAAGTCAAATAAGCAAGTGTATCTAATATATCAATGAAAAGCTTAAAAGAAAATTTTCAAAACGCACACATAGTTATTATTGGATCAGGGATTATTGGGAAATTTAACGCCTTAGAATTATCAGAGCTAGGTTTCCAGATTACAATAATTGATCCAAATCAACTCCAAAATAGTAGCAATGCAGCTTTAGGCTTGCTAATGGGTAATATGTATCAAAAAAGAAGAGGTAAGAAGTTGGGATCTTAGAAAACAAAGCATTGAATTATGGCCACAATGGATTAAATCCTTACAAAAATTTAATAATGAATTAAATATCGAAAAACCATTAATACAACTAACTACTAATGAAGAAAAGTACAAAAAATTAGAGAAATTTATTTATGAAAATAATGATCAAAACTTAAGGATTTTAGAAAGAAACTCAATATTTATCAATAATATAAATAAAGCCTTCCAAACAAAAAATATAAAAGGAATGATTTCCTTCAAAGATGGAAGAATAAATGCTTTGTCGCTACTTCAAACATTAGATAAATATCTAAAGCATAAAAAAGTAAATTATTTTCAAGGAGAAATAATAAAAATAAGAAAATCAAACAATCAATGGACTTCTACGACAAGAAATGATGAAAACATCAAATCTGACATAGTTATTTTGTGTAATTCACTGAAAGCGGTTGATTTAATAGATAACCTATCTCACAACATAAAATTAAAACCTGTTCTAGGTCAAGCTAT
>MWOQ01000031.1 GCA_002026145.1 Prochlorococcus sp. HOT208_60m_813L03
AAAATAATTGGGAAAGACTATGGTCCTCGATTTTTCACAGTATTTCTGCATATAACAATGCAGGATTTTCGTTAATGTCAAATAGTCTTCAAGACTATAGAACAAATTATTTGGTTAATAGTGTTTTTGTTTTTCTCATTGTTATGGGTGGATTGGGTTGGCGGGTTATTGATGATATTTGGAGTCATAAAAAAAACCTTTCTTATAAGAAATTAAGCCTTCATTCCAGACTAGTTATTAGGACAAGTTTGTCTCTAATATTGTTCGGATCATTAGGATTCTTTATCACTGAATCATTGCTAAATAGTCAATTTTTTAATGATTTAAATTTGTTCGAACGGTTAATGTCATCTATCTTCGAAACAGTTAGTGCAAGAACTGCAGGGTTTACAAATCACCCAATCTCCTTGAACTCTATATCAGATACTGGTCTCTTATTATTAATGACGCTTATGTTTATTGGAGCAAGTACGGGAGGTACTGGTGGAGGTATAAAAACAACTACGTTTATTGCTTTAATGGCTGCAACTAGATCAACTTTAAGTGGTCAGAAAGATGTAATTATTAGCAATAGATTAATTTCAGATAAAGTTATTCTAAAGGCAGTTGGAATCACAGTTGGATCTTTGCTTTTTGTCCTTTTAATGGCAATGTTGCTAAGTACAACTAATACTTTTATTAAAAAAGAATCATTCACATTCCTAGAAATTCTGTTCACTTGCATATCTGCATTTGCAACAGTTGGTTTTGATATTGGTTTAACCGCAAAATTAAATCATTTTGGTCAATTTATTCTTATTGTAGGCATGTTTGTGGGCAGACTTGGTATACTTTTGCTTTTGAGTGCACTTTGGCAGGCTCTGTATAAGAGTAGAATAGATAGACAAAAGAGAATTGGCTATCCTAGGGCTGATCTATATGTTTAGAATTAACTGAGTTTTATTATGGCTGATTGGTGGCAGTGGTCTCAAAAAAGAGAAAATGAAGCACTCACTTTTGCAGTTGTCGGCGTTGGAAGATTTGGAACTGCAGTTTGCAGAGAACTTATTAGTAATGGTGCAGATGTTCTGGCTGCAGATTATTCGGAAAAAGCTATTGATGATTTAAGGCAATTAGAACCTTCGATAGAAGCAAGAGTTGTAGATTGTACTGATGAAGAGTCTATGAAGGAATCGGGAATTCTTGAAATGAATACTGTTGTAGTGGGTATTAGTGAACCTATTGAAGCAAGTATAACTACAACTCTTATTGCTAAGGATAGTGAAGGAAGCAAAGTGAAAAGAGTAATAGCCAGAGCTACCAGTGACTTGCACGAAAAAATGTTAAAAAGAGTAGGTGCAGATAAAGTTGTTTTCCCATCTAGGATGCAAGGAGAAAGATTGGGTTTAGAACTAGTAAGACCAAACCTAATCGAAAGATTGGAACTAGATAATCAAACTGGTATAGATGAAATAACTGTTCCAGAGGAATTTATTGGAAGATCTTTAAGAGATTTAAATTTGAGGAAAAATTATTTAGTAAATGTTCTTGCTGCAGGACCTGCTGAAGAGTTAACAGTTAATCCTCCAGCAAAATATATTTTGGAAAGAGGAAATATTTTGGTAGTCATGGGTAAAACTGTAGATTTACAGAAATTGCCTCAAAATTAATTATTTTTAATCAGATTTTTTATAGTATCTAATCCTTTGAGGAGCTCTTTTTAATCTTCTGACGCTTTGTTTTTCAAGTTCATCTCTAAATTTATCAGTATTTAAATTATTTTCTGAAAGAGGTGATTTACTTTCTTTCCCGAAATATTTTTTTATACCCTCTTGTATTAACACTTTTGCCATATTACTTACTGTCCTAGATTCATTATCGGCTAAAATAGTTAATTGCTCACATATTAATTCTGGAAGAACCACCTGAATTCTGGGGGATTTAGGCTTCCCATTAGTTGAGTTTTGGCGGGTAGCCATGAGTCAAAGTTGATAACTGTTACTTATAAGTATACACAGTTAGTCAAGGATACTATCTTTGTGTATATTATTAGTAAGGAAATTTATGTCCGTATCAATCAATTGTTTTATTGTCCCATGAAAAATTCAAGAAAAATTGATTCTCCTCAAAGGTCGATAATTGATAAACCGAAAAAAAGATTAGTCAATTCTGATTCTCACGATA
>MWOQ01000309.1 GCA_002026145.1 Prochlorococcus sp. HOT208_60m_813L03
AAAAGCCAATTTCCCAGATAAAGTAACACCAAGCCCAGAAATTGAAGCTTCTCCTATTCCTAAGCTAATCATCTCACCGTTGTCTTTAAATTCAAAGGGTAAAGGATCCTTTCCCTGAATTAAAAGTTCTAAATTATTAGCCAGATGATTTCCTTCCTGCATAGCAACCTGAGCAGTTATGGGTAAATCCTCCATTCCTTCGATAACGGAAATATCGCCAATAGCAAAACAGTTTTTATATTTTTGTATTTGCAAATTATTATTAACTAAAATTCGTCCAAATTTTTTTGTTATTTGAGCATTTTCTAAGTACGACAAATTAGGTTTAACTCCTGCAGTCCAAATAACAATATCTTTATCCAAGGAAGTTATTCCAACCTCACTAGAAATACTAATCTTATTCTCTGAGACTTCTTTAACCGTAGAATTCAAAAGAACTTTGATTTTTCTTTTTTCTAATGCCGTCTCTGCTCGTTCTCTATTAAAAATTTTGTTTTTATTGAGAATTTCATTTGATTTTTCTATTAAATTCATTTCAAATTGGTCTGTAAATATATCTTTAATTTTGCATGCCAACTCTATGCCAGAGGGACCACCTCCAACTATGAATAACTTTTTATGCAACGCAATATCTTGTGATTTTTTTAAAAAAGATTTTAATTTATTTAGATCGTGAACATCATTAAAAAAATAACAATTTTCATCTACACCTTTTATAGAAAAACTATTTGAAATAGATCCCGTACAGATAACAAGATACTGATAACTTAATTGTAAATCGTCACT
>MWOQ01000310.1 GCA_002026145.1 Prochlorococcus sp. HOT208_60m_813L03
TTCCAGAACTTTTTTCTAATTGATCGCATATAACCACAGAATAATTTTTTTTAATTAAATCAGCACAATATCTCTCCATTGCATGATGGGGAACCCCTGCCATAGGGATCTTACCAATCTCTTTGCCAGCATCCTTACTGGTAAGCGTTATTTCTAAAAGGTTAGATATTAATACAGCGTCCTCAAAAAAACATTCAAAAAAATCTCCTAATCTATAAAGTAATAACCTATCTTTATTTTCTTCTTTTAGGGTTACATAATGCTTCATTACAGGAGTTAATTTAAGTTTTGAAACTGTTTTATAGCTATAAGATTCTTCATTGATGCAAACATTTTTGTTATTTGAAATTAAATCAGTTTTGAATTGATTTATTAAATTAGTTGAATTTTTTCTTTGTCTGGGTCTTTTTTGCGATTCTTTTTTTAAATCTTCTAAAGATAAATCTTCGGGTATTTTTTGTGATTTCTTTTTGCTCATTATTATCATTACCAATCGCAAATAAATTCTTTTGAATTATCGTATCTTCTTGCATACTTTTTTAATTCCTAAATAGATATTAGGTAGAATTTTTTTTTTTGCATTTAAAGTGGCTAAAGTATGTAAATTTTCTCTAAAAATTATCATTTTCATGAGATTATTGTATTTATAATATGTGAAACCTAAGACTAAATTATGCAGGCTGTTAACTTTTTCTTCGTAAATGCTCTATTATTTGCTTCTTTAATCGCGGTAGTTGGAGTACCCGTTTTATATGTAACTCAACCTTCTACTGAGGAAGGACAGCGAGAAAGTAGGAGAAAAATTTATTCTATTGCTGCTGTTTGGGTTGTTTTAGTTTTTGTTACAGGGATAGTTTCTTCATTAGTTTGAACTTAATACCTTTTCGTGAGAGTCTATTAATATATCTAAGTAAAATTTAATGGCTATTTTTGAGGGTTCTTTTACTAATGCCTCTACTTTAAAAGTTGGGATTGTAATAGCAAGATTTAACGATTTAATTACAAATAAAATTCTATCTGGTTGTCTTGATTGTTTAAAGAGACATGGTTTAGATACTTCTGAATTAAGTAATCAAGTAGATATAGCTTGGGTTCCTGGTTCATTCGAATTACCAATCGCAGCTAAAACTCTCATGAAAAAAAAGAGTTATGACGTTTTAATTGCTCTTGGGGCTGTGATCCGTGGTGAAACTTCCCACTATGATGTCGTCATATCTGAGGCGAGCAAGGGTATTTCGCAAGTTTCAAATGAAAATAATGTTCCAATTATTTTTGGAGTTTTAACTACTGATACCATGCAGCAGGCTTTAGAAAGAGCAGGGATTAAAAATAATCTTGGTTGGAATTATGCTTTACAAGCAATTGAGATGGGATCCTTAATTAAAAATTTAAATTAATTGAAAAAATTTAATTATTTTTATCATTGATCCCTTCTTTGAGATAAAATAAAACTTATGCGGATGTAGCTCAGTGGTAGAGCATCTCCTTGCCAAGGAGAATGTCGAGAGTTCGAATCTCTTCATCCGCTTTTAATGTTTGTATCTTTTAAAATATTTTTAATAAAAATTCGTAATGACAAGAGTAATTTCTATTGAGGATTTAAAGGGATTATTTACTAAACCTTATGGTACGGATGCACCAACAAAACAAAAATGGGCTGAATTTTATAATGAGAATGTTATTTTTATAGACCCAACTCAGCAAGCAGTGGGCTTAGATTCTTATGTTAAAGCTCAAGAAAAGCTAGTTAAAAGATGTGATGATGTTTTTTTAGAAACTCATGCAATTTCCATAACTGGGGATTGTGGATTTGTTGAATGGACAATGGGTTTAAAAATTATGGGTAAAGAATTTATTTATCCTGGAACTACTCGTTTATTATTTGGTGAAAATGGATTAATAAAGGAGCACAGAGATTACTTTGATTTTTGTGGCCCAACTTTTGGACCAGTGCCTATTTTAGGACCTTTTATAAGATGGCTTTATAGTAAATTTGTATCTTGATTTTGTTTTTATTAGAACCAGAGTGCTTTATATTTCACGAATTAATAAATTTTGAGACGTAACTTCTTTTAAATCAAATTGTGAATAAAACAATTTTTTATTTGTTGTCATTAAATATAATTTTTTTGTATTTTTAATTTTTTTAGAAGATAAAAGATTTTTTACAATTAATGTTCCAAAACCTTTGCCTTGGTGATTTTGATCAATAACAATATCCCAAAGCACTCCGCGGTAAATCCCATCGGTTAAAGCTCTACCAAAACCAACTATTTCCTTACCAACCCAAAGACTTATTACGACATCACTGTTAGCAAGACATTTTTTTAGATCATTAATTTTTCTATTTTTTGCCCAGAAAGCATTGGTATCTAGTAATTTTTGTAGCTTAATTAATCCGTTTGTTGGTTTTAGATTAGGACCTAATCCAAAAACCCTTAATCCTAAAGCTCCTTTAGAATGTTTGATTAGAGATATTTCTTTCATTTATTAAATAGATTTTTGAAAAGTAATGTCAGCTAGGCTATTTTTATGACTTCAATTTAAATACCATAATCGATCTTTTCTATTAAATAAAGAGATAATAGCTTTCTTCATTCTGTTGTAACGCACTAATTTATAATGTTTGTAATAAGATGAATTTTTTAAGGGCTTTGACTTATGCTAAAACTTTTGTTGGGAGATCCGAATACACGAAAGTTAAAGCGCTATCAACCAATAGTGGAAGAGATAAACTTCTTAGAAGAAGAAATTTCTCAATTGACTGATGATGAGCTTAGAAAAGAAACTCAAAATCTTAAATCAAATATTTCAGCAGAATTAGATTTTAAAAAACAAAAAGAACTCCTGGAAGAATTTCTTCCTAAAGCCTTCGCAATCGTAAGAGAAGCAAGTAAACGTGTTCTTGATATGAGACACTTTGATGTTCAGTTAATAGGCGGGATGGTTTTAAATGAGTGTCAAATTGCTGAAATGAAGACTGGAGAGGGAAAAACTCTTGTAGCAACATTACCTTGTTATTTAAATGCTCTTACTGGGAAAGGTGTTCATGTTGTTACGGTAAATGATTATTTAGCTAGAAGAGATGCAGAGTGGATGGGACAAGTTCATCGTTTTTTAGGTTTATCCGTTGGTTTGATTCAGCAAGATATGAATCCAATTGAGAGAAAGAAAAATTATGATTGTGATATAACTTATGCAACAAATTCAGAATTAGGATTTGATTATTTAAGAGATAATATGGCTACCGATATTAGTGAGGTAGTTCAAAGAAAATTTAATTACTGCGTAATTGATGAGGTTGATTCAATATTAATTGATGAAGCAAGAACGCCTCTAATCATTTCTGGCCAAGTTGAAAGACCACAAGAAAAATATCAAAAAGCTGCAGAATTATCTTTGGCATTAGTTAAAGCAAAAGAATTAAGTAAAGATGGTATTGATCCAGAAGGCGATTATGAAGTTGATGAAAAACAGAGAAGTTGTATCTTAACTGATCAGGGTTTCGCAAAATGTGAAGAGTATTTGGGAGTTAATGATTTATATAATCCTCAAGATCCTTGGGCGCATTACATAACTAATGCATTAAAAGCTAAAGAATTATTTATTAAAGATGTGAATTATATTATTAAGAACGATGAGGCTGTCATAGTTGATGAATTTACTGGTAGGGTAATGCCAGGAAGACGTTGGAGTGATGGACAACATCAGGCAATAGAAGCGAAAGAGAGTCTTAAAATTCAGCCTGAGACTCAAACATTAGCATCCATAACTTATCAGAATTTTTTCCTTTTATATCCTGGTTTAGCAGGAATGACGGGAACTGCAAAAACTGAGGAAGTTGAATTTGAAAAAACTTATAAATTAGAATCAACAGTTATACCGACAAATCAAATAAGAAAGAGACAAGATTGGTCTGATCAAGTATTTAAGACAGAGATTGGTAAATGGAAAGCCGTTGCTAAAGAAACTGCACAAATTCATAGAGAGGGTAGACCTGTTTTAGTTGGTACAACAAGTGTTGAAAAAAGTGAATTATTAAGTTCACTTTTATCTGAAGAAAAAATCCCACATAATTTGTTAAATGCTAAGCCAGAGAACGTTGAACGCGAGGCAGAAATTATTGCTCAGGCAGGAAGAGCAGGTGCTGTTACTATTGCGACTAATATGGCTGGAAGGGGAACAGATATAATTCTTGGTGGTAATAGTGACTATATGGCAAGGCTTAAATTAAAAGAACTTTTAATTCCTTTGTTAGTTAAACCTGATAATGAGCATAAGCCACCAATACCTAAACAAAGAAATTCAAAATCTAAGGGTGGTTTTTCTACAAAAGCTGGTTCAAATTTGAAAAAGAGCATTTCAAATTCTTCAACAAGTCTCTTTCCTTGCAAACTAGATGAGGCAATTGAAAAGAAACTCTCTTTTTTATCTGATGAACTTGTTAAAAATTGGGGAGATAGGCAACTTTCTGTCTTGGAGCTCGACGACAGAATAGCTACAGCTGCAGAAAAAGCACCAACAGATGATAACTTGATAAAGCTTTTGAGAGAAGCTTTGTCTGATGTAAAAAAAGAATATGATAAAGTTTTGACTCATGAAGAAGAAAAAGTAAGAGAAGCTGGCGGTTTACATGTCATTGGTACTGAGAGACATGAATCAAGAAGAGTGGATAATCAACTTCGAGGAAGAGCAGGAAGACAAGGTGATCTTGGAAGTACAAGATTCTTTTTATCTTTAGATGATAATTTATTAAGGATTTTTGGAGGTGATAGAGTAGCAAATCTAATGAATGCTTTTAGGGTTGATGAAGATATGCCTATTGAATCAGGAATGCTTACTAGGTCTCTAGAAAGTGCTCAAAAGAAAGTTGAGACCTACTATTACGATATTAGAAAACAAGTTTTTGAATACGACGAGGTAATGAACAATCAAAGAAAAGCAGTTTATGGTGAAAGACTTAGAGTATTGAAAGGAATTGATTTAAAGAGACAAGTAATAGGATATGGAGAAAGGACAATGATTGAAATTGTTGATGCTTATATTAATCCTGATCTTCCTCCCGAAGAATGGAATATTGATCAATTACTTTCTAAAGTCAAAGAATTTATATATTTATTAGATGATCTTAAATCTGATGATATTAATTTACTTTCAATAGAAGAATTAAAAAACTATCTTCAAGAGCAGTTGCGAATAGCTTATGACTTAAAGGAATCACAAATAGAAAAGATTCGTCCAGAATTAATGAGAGAAGCTGAAAGATTTTTCATTTTGCAACAAATCGATAATTTATGGCGAGAACATCTTCAATCTATGGATTCCTTGAGGGAATCAGTCGGATTGAGAGGTTATGGCCAAAAAGATCCTTTAATAGAATATAAAAATGAAGGATATGATATGTTTCTCGAAATGATGACAAATATGAGGAGAAATGTTATTTATTCAATGTTTATGTTTCAACCTAAAACCGACGTTAACGAAAAAAATTAAATAAGAACCTAATCATCTCCAAGAAATTCTATTATTTCTTTGTCTTTTAGATTTTGAGCGTCACCTAGTTTAGAGATATCAATGGATTCGGAATTAATTAAACATTGAAGAGTTTTTTGCAATTTAAGAATTTCATTTTCGAGGAAGTCTATTCTTTCCATTAAATTTTTTATCACATTAGCTTCTGCATCTGGCAAAGCAGAGTGAGCTAATGGGTTCACTTTCACACCACTTTGATGTACTACTCTGCCAGGAACTCCAACCACTGTACTGTCCCCTTCCACATTACGAACAACAACTGAACCCGCACCAATACGTGTATTAGATCCCACTGTGATGGATCCAAGAACTTTTGCACCTGCTCCAACAACAACGTTTTCCATCAAGGTGGGGTGTCTTTTCCCATGGCTTTTACCAGTTCCTCCTAATGTAACCCCCTGATAAAGCAGACAATTATTTCCTATCTCAGCTGTTTCTCCAATTACAACTCCCATTCCATGATCTATGAAAACCCTTTTACCAATTTTAGCTCCAGGATGTATTTCAATACCTGTTAACAGCCTATTGGTATGACTTAACAAGCGGGGAATCAAAGGAATCTTTAATTGCCATAATTTATGTGTAAATCTATGTATAACTATGGATTGAAAGCCAGGGTAGCAAAGAAATATCTCTATTATTCCCTTAGCGGCAGGATCTCTCTCTCTGATAATTTCTATATCTGATTTAAAAGTTCTTAACATTTTGGTCTAATTTATAACTCCTATTTCTTTTTTTAATTGATTTATTGTTTCGACACTTAAATAATTTTTAGCACATATTATTTGAGGTAATCGCATCAACTGAGAACGATTTTTTAACAATGTGTTTTCTACAACTGATAAACTAGGTCCATCACACACTATATGGTTCGAAGCTTTTAAAAGAGATAATAATCTACTGTTATTGTCTGAGACTGCCGTCATAAGCATTAATTCATTACCCCGCATGCTATGTATAATTACTTCTGCTGCTCTCAATAAACCAGGACTTATGCTAACAATACCTACACAACTTCCAGCATTAATTTCCTTGAGGATTTTCAATTCTTTTTGAAAGTCGCTCAAGTCAACTGCGATAGCGCGCACTCCGTGTTGCTTAGCAACTTTTTCTAGAGGCTGTAAAAAATATCTGCTTGTGACAATCGTACCGTTGTTTGAATTACTCAAAACTTTTTCTAATTCTTCCATAGGAACAACTTCTACTGGAACGTTAACTGTTGTAGAAAGGTCTTCAGCTATTAACATAGAAGCACCAATATCTTCTCTTGGAGTACTGACTATAATTCTTGACCCGCACTTAATACGCCAATCAATTTCATTGGTCAATATCTCTCTTGTTTCTTGTAAAGTGCATCCAAGATTTATCAAGTTGTCAATAACCTTCTTTGCTTCTTGATCTGGTAGTTTATTTATTTTATCTTTTGAGTAAACTGATTTTTTAAATTCTCTTTTAGTAAGATTATCTCTTACGTAGATACCTGATCCAGCTATTGCTTCAACAACCCCATCTATTTCTAGTTGTCTGTATACTTTGCTTATAGTATTTCGATGGAGTCCAGTCTGCATTGCAAGTTGCCTTGTACTGGGAAGTCGGTGTCCTGGAGGATAATGTCTTGCTGCAATAGCAAAACAAATTTGATTATATAGTTGAGTAGATGCTGGAATATCACTTTCTTGTTGAATATGGAATCTCACTTTCTAAAACCCTGACTAATTTATTATTGACCATAGTGACACTTTAACATTCGTCATATTTTTTGATAAAAATTTTTTACTCATTATCTTTTTTAATTAAAGGAGTTTTTCTAGGGCTTAAAAACATAATCATGTTTCTACCTTCTCTTTTAGGTTTTTGTTGAACTTCTGATTGCTCTTCTAAATCATTAGCCATTTTCAAAAGAAGTGTTTCGGCTAAATTTGAATGTTGAATTTCTCTGCCCCTAAAAATTACAGTGCACTTTACTTTGTCTCCTGATTTTAAAAATTTGGTAGCTTGACCAATGCGGACATCATAATCATGGGTGTCAATTTTGTACCTCATTTTTACTTCTTTAACTTCTGTTTGATGTGATTTTTTTCTTGCTTCTTTAGCTTTCTTTTCTTGCTCAAATTTATATTTTCCGTAGTCCATTATTCTGCAAACAGGAGGATTTGCCTTTTCGCTCACCAAAACTAAATCAAGTTCTCTTTGAGATGCAATTTCTAATGCTTTTAATCTATCAATGACACCTAATTGTTTTCCATCTGAATCAACAACTCTCAATTGAGGGTATTTTATTCTTTCATTTATATTTGGTAGCTCTCTAACAGGAGCTCGGCGGTCAAAACGTGGGCGTGGAGGCATTCAGTTAATTTAATAATTTGATTGGATGATAAACAAAATCTATTTTTATAAAGTTAGCTTAAAAAAGACTCTATCTTAATTATTGCATCTTTTAGCAAGTTTTTGTTATTCAGCCAAAGAGGATTATTTTTATTGCGAAACCAAGTTTTTTGTCTTTTTGCAAATTGGATCGTTTTTGTTGTAGTTAACTCAATAGCTTTATCAATTGATGACAGGTTTTTTAAGACATCTCTAGCTTCTCGATAACCAATAGTTTCTAATATTGGTAAATCAAATCCGTATTTAGAGATAAGTTGGTTAGTCTCCTCAATAATTCCAGATAAAAACATATGTTTTGTTCTGTGTAAGATTCTTTCTTTTAAATTATCTCTATCTAATCCAAGCTCTAATATTTTCCATTCAGGTGGTTTTTGAACTTTCTGATTTGACAAAGGTTTGCCTGTTACATAGAAGACTTCTAAAGCTCTTATTGTTCTAATGTGGTCAGCAAAATTTATTGTCTTTATTGATAATGGATCACAATTTTTTAATAATTCCCAACATTTTTTCTGACCAAGTTCCTCTAATTGTCTTCTTAAATTTTTTTGAGGAGGGACATCTGGTACAAAAAAACCTTTTGTTATTGAGTTCATATACAACCCACTCCCTCCAACAAGAAAAGGTAAATTTTCTTGTTTAATTTCTCTTTCTATTGATTTTTGAGCAATTTCTTGAAATTGTTTTACATTCATTGGATGGATTGGCTCCTCAATATCTATTAAAAAATGCTTTATTTTTTCTTGTTGTTTTTTAGATGGTTTAGCTGTTCCAATATCCATAGACTTATAAATTTGCCTTGAATCGATATTGTGTATACGAGTTTTAAAATATTCTGCAATTTCAATAGCTAATTCTGTTTTGCCACTTGCAGTGGGCCCAATTAAAATTATTACATGAGGTGGATATGAAGACATATGAATTTCTGAAGAAAAAAATATTAGCTATATAATTAAAGTGATTAAATTTTTCATTGCCTTAGAGCCTTTATCTTATTGCGGTGTTAAGTTTAATGAAAGACCTTTTAAAAATAACATTTTAAAAGTTTAATATTTTTTTTATATTAAATGAGTGAGGACAAAAGATCTAATAAAATCTCAAATGATTATGGCGCGGAACAGATTCAGGTTTTAGAAGGGTTAGAACCAGTTCGTAAACGCCCTGGCATGTATATAGGTTCTACAGGGCCTAGAGGATTGCATCACTTAGTATATGAGGTAGTTGATAACTCCGTTGATGAAGCACTTGCAGGGCATTGCGATCACATAGAAATAATTCTTCGAGCAGATGGTTCCGCTTTAATTTCTGATAATGGAAGAGGTATTCCAACAGATATTCATCCCAGAACAGGGAAAAGCGCTTTAGAAACTGTACTAACTGTTCTTCATGCAGGAGGTAAATTTGGAAGTGGTGGTTATAAAGTTTCAGGGGGTTTGCATGGAGTAGGGATATCTGTCGTTAATGCTCTAAGCGAATGGGTTAATGTGACTGTTTATAGGGATGGTAAGGAATTTAATCAAAGATTCGAAAAAGGTGTATCAAAGGGTGAATTGCAAACTACAAAGCAGACTTCCAAGCCATCTAAGAAAGGGACAACTATTTGTTTTAAACCCGACAAAACGATTTTTTCTGGAGGAATTGAATTTGAATATGCTCTTCTTTCTTCTAGATTGAGAGAACTAGCTTATCTTAATGGCGGAGTAAAAATTGTTTTTAGAGATGAAAGAAATCAATTATCAGATGGTTCTTTTAAAGAAGAAATTTACTTATATCAAGGAGGGATTAAAGAATATGTTGAATACATGAATGCTGAAAAAGAGTCTATTCATCCTGAAATAATTTATGTTGACTCGCAGAAAGAAAATGTATATGTAGAAGCAGCTCTGCAATGGTGTTCAGATGTATATTCAGATAATATTTTAGGATTTGCAAATAATATAAGAACTATTGATGGAGGAACTCATATTGAAGGGCTAAAAACAGTGCTAACAAGAACTTTCAATAATCTTGCAAAAAAGAGAGGCAAAAGAAAAGATATTGAAAAAAATTTAGCTGGCGAAAATATTAGAGAGGGCTTGACTGTTGTTTTATCGGTAAAAGTTCCAGATCCCGAATTTGAAGGGCAAACAAAAACAAAATTAGGAAATACTGAAGTAAGAGGAATTGTGGATTCTCTCATTGGCGAGGCTCTTACAAAATATATGGAATTCAATCCTGGAATTTTGGATTTGATTCTTGAAAAAGCAATCCAATCATTTAATGCAGCAGAAGCTGCGAGAAGGGCTAGAGAATTAGTAAGAAGAAAAAGTGTTCTAGAAAGTTCTACTTTGCCAGGTAAATTAGCAGATTGTAGTTCTAGAGATCCCTCAGAATCAGAAATTTATATAGTTGAAGGAGATTCAGCTGGAGGTTCGGCAAAACAAGGACGAGATAGAAATTTTCAAGCTATTTTGCCTCTCAGGGGTAAAATTCTTAATATTGAAAAAACTGACGATACTAAAATTTATAAAAATACAGAAATACAGGCATTAATAACAGCTCTAGGATTAGGAATAAAAGGAGAAGAGTTCGACGAGAGTTCTTTGAGATATCACAGGGTAGTTATTATGACGGATGCTGATGTTGATGGTGCTCATATAAGAACTTTATTATTGACATTTTTTTATAGATACCAAAGAGAACTTGTTGAGAAAGGCTTTATATACATTGCGTGCCCCCCTCTATATAAAGTTGAAAGAGGTAAGAATCATAATTATTGTTATAACGAGAATCAATTAAAGGATACAATCGAAGGCTTTGGAGGAAATGCAAATTATAATATCCAAAGGTTTAAGGGATTAGGTGAGATGATGCCTAAACAATTATGGGATACAACTATGAATCCTCAGACGAGGATGATGAAAAGGGTTGAAATTGAAGATGCGCTTGAAGCTGACAGAATATTCAATATATTAATGGGAGATAAAGTTGCACCAAGAAGAGAATTTATTGAAACTCATAGTAGCAACTTAGATATGGCAACTTTAGATATATGATTCATAATCTTCTCAAGAATTTTTGCTTAATCACGTTTGCATTAATTGCTCCAATTACATTACCTGCTGGGGGGATCCAAAAAAGTTTAGATCAAAATAAGTTCCCCAATAATAGAAATGAAATTATATTGAGTTCTTATACTTCTCTTTATTCTTATCCTCAAATTCATGCCAAAGAATTATTAGTTCTCGATGTAGGTACAACTTTATCAGTATTACGTAGTTGGAAAGTAAGCAAAAGTCATACTTGGCTCAGGGTTGAATTAGCTTCTAATAAATTTTTAGATGATCCTAATAAGATTTTAAAAGGCTGGATAAAAATGTAAATTTTGGATTTTAGTTCAGTAGTTATACTTTTACTTGGTAGTACTTTTGGATTAATACTGAGAATATTCATACAAAATAATTTTAAAAAAAATGTAGGCTTTGATATTCAAAATACATCAATAGTAAATTTTTTATCATCTTTTTTTTTAGGAATTTTAGTAGCATTAAATTTTAGTAATAATCAAATATTAGTATTATTTTATAGCGGTTTTTTAGGATGTTTTAGTACATTTTCTTCTTTTATATATCAACTATTTAATTTATTAATAAAGAGAAAATTCCTAAGATTATTTTTTCATTACATTGAAGTGATAATTTTTTCTTTCCTTTTCTTCTATTTAGGTTATTTTTTTGTTCGGATTTTTTAAAGTGAAGATAATTCATTTCATTTATATTCTTTTAGCTGCTTACCTAGCTACTTTTTTAAGATTAATAATAAATAATAACTTTTTTACTTCAATAATTGGATCATTTTTAGTAGGTTTTTTTATCAATAAAAGATTAAGTTATTCAAATGAAAAAATTTTATTAAGTGGTTTTTTTTCTTGCTTTACATCCTTTAGCGGATTTATATATTTTTTGTATAAAAATTTAAATCAAGGGGATTGGACAAAATTTATAGTTTTTTTTAATTTAATTATTATCGTAAATTTGTTAACAATGCTTGTCGGGTTCAGTATAAGTAGAAAAATTACTTAGATTTCATATAATGGTGTTGTTATTTTGAAAAGGGATAATCTTTATGAAAGAAAATAATCTTGAAACAGTTACATCCCTATCTTCAGATTTAAGTACGCGAGAAAATATTACTATTCAACTTGAGGAATTGCTTGTCGCGGGAAATTATGATGAAGCAAAGTTACTTTTAGAGCCTTCCCAACCTGTTGATATTGCGGATGCTATTGGAAGTCTTCCGCTAATATTGCAGGCATTAGCATTTCGATTATTAAAGAAAAATGAAGCTATTGAGGTTTATGAATATTTAGAGCCAGTAGTTCAGCAAACTTTATTAGAAAGACTTCGTTCAGGAGAAGTTTTAGAAATTGTTGAAAAAATGTCTCCCGACGATAGGGTTCAACTTTTTGATGAATTACCTGCAAAAGTTGTACGAAAATTTTTGTCTGCTCTTAGTCCTGGTGAAAGAAAAGTAACAGCTGAATTACTTGGATATGAGCCTGAAACTGCTGGAAGATTAATGACAACTGAATTTATAGACCTTAAAGAGATGCAAACAGCAGGTGAGGCTCTTTCTTTAGTTAGAAAAAGAGCACCATTTACTGAAACTATCTACAGCCTATATGTTACGGATAAAGAGAGACATCTAACTGGTATTCTCTCTTTAAGAGATCTTGTAACTGCTGATCCTTCTCAGCCTATTGGAGACGTTATGACAAGAGATGTAGTTAATATATCTACTAATACGAATCAAGAAGAGGTTGCTAGAGCAATACAAAGATATGATTTTTTAGCACTCCCAGTCGTTGATAAAGAAAAACGACTGGTTGGGATAGTAACTGTCGATGATTTAATTGATGTCATAGAACAAGAAGCAACAAGAGACATTTATGCAGCAGGTGCAGTACAACCTGGTGATGAAGATGATTATTTTCAAAGTAATTTGTTTACGATTGCTCGAAGAAGAATTTTATGGTTATTAATTTTGGTTTTAGCAAATGGTTTAACGACTAAAGTTATAGCTATGAATGATCAAATATTAAAAGAAATAGTTCTATTAGCTGCATTTATTCCACTACTGATAGGTACTGGGGGAAATGTTGGTGCTCAAAGTTCAACTGTTGTAATTAGGGGTTTAAGTACTCAAAAATTGAAGTCTATTGGTGCATTTAAGGCAGTAGTTAAAGAGGCGATAACAGGCGCTCTTTTAGGTGTTTTCATGATGCTTGTAGTATTTCCCTTCGCTTGGTGGCAAGGGGAAGGTCCTTTAATCGCCTCTGCGGTGGGAATAAGTTTATTATTCATAACTACTTTAGCTGCCACAACAGGAGCAATACTCCCGCTATTGTTTGACAGAATGAAATTAGATCCAGCCTTAATGTCCTCCCCGTTCATTACAACTGTTACTGATATTGCTGGTGTATTTATTTATCTAAGTACGGCAAAATGGCTGTTAAGTTCCTCATTAGTCTAAAATGACTAGGTATTTATTCTCATTTTTGTAAAAATGTGGATTTTTTTGTTTAACTTTACATTTCTTAATGGTATTGTTTACAAAACATCATTTGATATTCATGTCTTCTGAAACAATAAGTGAAAATAAACTAGCGTCAATTGCAAGTATAAAAACAAGTAATGATGTAGATCTTGTTCGGTCATACTTGAGGGATATAGGAAGAGTTCCATTACTATCCCATGAGCAAGAAATTACTCTAGGTCGACAAGTTCAAGAGTATATGCAAGTTGAAAGAGCAGAACTAGAAATTATGGAATTAACAGGAGATAAGCCTAGTATTGATGAATTATCTACCAAATTAAACTTATCTACTTCCATAATAAAAAAAAGATTGAGAGCTGGACAGAGAGCAAAAGAAAGAATGGTTGCAGCGAACTTAAGATTGGTAGTAAGCGTCGCAAAAAAATATACAAAAAGAAATATGGAACTTTTAGATTTAATTCAAGAAGGAACTATAGGACTTGTAAGAGGAGTGGAAAAATTTGATCCAGCTAGGGGTTATAAGTTTTCAACTTATGCATACTGGTGGATCAGACAAGGTATCACAAGAGCAATAGCAGAAAAGAGCAGGGCTATTAGACTACCAATTCACATTACTGAAATGTTGAATAAGTTAAAAAAAGGTCAAAGAGAGCTGAGTCAAGAAATGTCTAGAACTCCAACTGTAAGTGAACTTGCGAAATATGTAGAGCTTCCCGAAGATGACGTTAAAGATTTGATGTGTAAAGCTGGTCAGCCAGTTAGTCTTGAAACTAAAGTCGGTGATGGTGAAGATACTGTTTTATTAGATTTACTGGCAGGGGGTGAGGATTTGCCAGACGAACAAATAGAAATGGATTGTATGAGAGGTGATCTCCATTCTCTTTTACATCAATTGCCTGATTTGCAATGCAGAGTTTTAAGAATGAGATACGGAATGGATGGTGATGAGCCAATGTCTCTTACTGGTATAGGAAGAGTACTCGGCATAAGTAGAGATCGAGTAAGAAACCTAGAACGAGATGGATTAAGAGGGTTGAGAAGACTTA
>MWOQ01000311.1 GCA_002026145.1 Prochlorococcus sp. HOT208_60m_813L03
TCTTCACTTTTAACTTCATTACTTTGATTTATTTCATGATAAAAATTTTCCTTTCCCGCAATAGAAAGTGATTGATTTTCTTCACCTATTAAATTGAGAGCCCAATCTAAATAATCTGCACCATTAGAAGTATCATCAAAAATATTTTCATATCCCCTAATCAAATTACCAGAATTAATTGCCACATCATTAAAGTCCTCAGAATAAAACATGTTGATACCAGAATTTACATCAGAATTTGAAGCTGATGCACATATTAAATTTTCAATTTGTGAAGGAGTTAGAGATTTATCATAACTTTTTAAAAGAGCTGCCATTCCAGCTACGTGCGGTGTTGCCATTGATGTTCCATTCCAAGAAGCATACCCACCACCAGGTAAAGCAGAATAAACTGAGACTCCTGGAGCAGATACATAATCCATTGTTGTGGGGCCTGCGCGGTTAGAGAATCCAGCATCATTTCTATT
>MWOQ01000312.1 GCA_002026145.1 Prochlorococcus sp. HOT208_60m_813L03
GATTTGCAATATTTTTCGGAATTAACAATAGCCGTAAGCCAGCTTGCTTTTACATAAGCAGCCTGATCAACTCCTGGTGGTACCCTGTTTATTAGTAAATCAAGTAAATAAGATGAATCGTAAGTGCTATCTTGTTCTAATAATTTTGTAATACAATTTGTTTGTTCAGCATTTAAAGGTAAAGGAGGTATACCTTGGGTAGCTCTTTCAGCTACGTGATCTGCATAATCTTTTAGCAATGTTTCCAAATTCTTCATTAGTAAGGTTTAATGCCTAATCTATTGTTATTTTTAATATTGAAAAGGAGAGTATTCATAAATGCTTTTTTAAATATTCAAACTTCTTAATTAATCAATGATGACATCATCAAATAATTCTGCTTTAGAAAAGACATCAGATTTACATGTTGTTGAGACGCGTCCATTAATACCTCCAAGCAGATTACATAATGATATACCTTTAGATCACGCCTCTGCTAATACAGTATCTAAAACAAGAAGATCGATACAAAATATTTTGCATCATAATGATCAGAAGCTTTTAGTCATTGTGGGTCCATGTTCAATTCATGATCTTGAGGCGGCAAAAGAATATTCAAAATATATTCAAAACTTTCGAGAAATGTATAAAGATAAATTAGAAATAATCATGAGAGTATATTTTGAGAAACCAAGAACAACTATTGGCTGGAAGGGATTGATAAATGATCCTCATCTAGATAATTCCTATGATATAAATACTGGTTTAAGAAGGGCAAGAAGTTTGCTTTCATATTTAGCAACTCGTGGAATTCCTTCTGCTACTGAATTACTAGACCCAATTGTTCCTCAATATATTGCTGATTTAATAAGTTGGACAGCCATAGGTGCGCGGACTACTGAAAGTCAAACTCATAGGGAAATGGCATCAGGATTGTCAATGCCCATAGGTTTTAAAAATGGTACGGATGGTTCTTTTACTACTGCAATAAATGCAATGCAGTCAGCTTCAAAATCTCATCATTTCTTAGGTGTAAACGAAAATGGAATGGCTTCTATTGTTAATACAACAGGTAATCCAGATGGACATATTGTTTTAAGAGGTGGTTCAAAAGGCCCAAATTTTGAAAGTGAACATGTTAAAAGAATTTCCTCAGAATTGAAGCAATCTAATCTTCCCC
>MWOQ01000313.1 GCA_002026145.1 Prochlorococcus sp. HOT208_60m_813L03
AGCAAATTTTTGTTGGGGTTTTTTCTTTGTTTTGATAAGCCATTCATGGTTATTTGATCTTCACCCATTGACATGGCTTGGTTTTTCATGGCTTGCAAGTTTATTAATCGCCGTTTCAATATTATTATTTTGCGCTCTTTTAGGTGGGATATTAGTTTATTTATGGGGATTGTTAGTTGAAATGATTCTCTGGAAAGGGGATGTTTTTAAAATGAAAATGTTACCTTTAACAGCAAAAGTATTTTTTTTTATCTTTGACTTGGGGTATTGGTGAATTGATACTTTCTCAAACACCTTTTTTTTGGATAGGTTTAGGTGGGAGTCTTATCCCAGGTGATATTTATCTTGCTGGTTTAGCAAGATGGATTGGCGCAAGTGGTTTATGCGTATTACAAATATTGATTGGATTTTGGATTTTTTTTAGTCACGGTAGATGGGAAAGAAAACTTAATTTTAAAAAAATATTTCTTTTAGGACTTTTTGTTATTATTTTCTTACACTTATTTGGAGGCTTAAAAACTCCAATAAAAAGAAATTACGAATATCCAGTAGCCAATTGGCAATCTAATATACCAACAAGAGAAAAATTAAAAATAAATGATGAATTTATTAAAGATAAACTAT
>MWOQ01000314.1 GCA_002026145.1 Prochlorococcus sp. HOT208_60m_813L03
TCCGATCTCTAATATCAAAATTAAATATCCAAGAAATTATTTAGGCTCTACCTCCATAGTTAATAAGCAATCAATAGAAGATTCTTTAAAAATTGGATTAAATATTCGATGATGAAATTTTGGGATAAGGATCTTTTCAATTATGCGTAGTCAAAAAAATTATTTATTAATTCCTGGAATTAATAATTTAAAAGATCTTAAGGAAGCGATAGATTTAAATTCCAACATTATCAAAATTTACTCAATAAAAAAAGTAAAGATAGTTCGATAAATATACTCAACTATAAAAATATTGATTTCATTGCTGCTTGAGGACTATCAATCAATGATTTAAAACCTCATAAATCTTTAGGATATAAAGCAGTTGTAATTGAAGATAAAGCTATCAAAATTAAAAATTTGATCCAAAAATATATGAATGGCTCAAAAATAATTAAATTAATGATAAATATAATTTATTCAAAAAACTACTACTTATTTATTAAGTCACATTGAGCATGATTTAGTAGCAAATGATCAGCAAGTAC
>MWOQ01000315.1 GCA_002026145.1 Prochlorococcus sp. HOT208_60m_813L03
ACCGTGGGAAGTAGAAAGAAACCTTTTGCACAACTTTTATATGACGAAAATATAAAAGTCAGTAAAAGACTTTTTATGACCGCTACAGAAAGAAATTTTAAAGGAAATTCAGAAGAAATAATTTCAATGGATGATGAGAGGATCTACGGATCAGTTATTGATGAACTTTCTTTCAAGTCTGCCTTGGAACAGGAAGAACCAATCCTTACAGACTACAAAATAGTTTCTGCTTCTATTCAAAAAGAAGAGATAAATCAAATGATATCAGACAATGAATTTGTAAGGGCAGGAAACAAATCATGGACTTATGAAGCGGATTCTTCAACTTTTGCTGCATCAATTACGCTAAGAAAAATGATTAAAAAACATAATATAAAACACATAATTTCTTTTCACAAAAGCATTAAAAGAGCAAAAGATTTTCAATATCTAAATGAAGAAATTAATAATATTGATTCTAGTTATGGGATCCTACATTCATTTCATATTTCAGGAAAAGATAGTACCGGCACAAGAACAGATGTGATCAACAGGTTTAAGTATGAAGATCTGAGTCTTATTACAAATGCAAGGTGTTTAACTGAAGGTGTCGACATCCCTCAAGTAGATGCTGTTCTATTTGCGGACCCAAAACAAAGCAAAATTGATATCGTTCAGGCAGTCGGAAGAGCAATGCGGAATTACAAAAATAAAAAAACTGGTTTTAAAAAAAAACTTGGTTACATTATTATCCCGATAATGTTAGGTAGCGATAACCAAGATGAAATTACGGAAAATGCATTTAATGACATTATTCCAGTTGTATCTGCTATTGGAATGAGTGATGAAAGAATAATTGCGGAATTTCAAGAAATTGCAAAAGGGAAACGAAACCATTCAAGAAATTTTGAACTTGATTTTGAATTGCCAGTCGGATCTATTAAATTACAGACCTTATATGAGGGAATTGAATTAAAAATTTGGGGTCGATTAAGTTCCGCTAAAAGTTTTGTTGAAGTTGAAACTTTTGCAAGATGGATGAGAAACG
>MWOQ01000316.1 GCA_002026145.1 Prochlorococcus sp. HOT208_60m_813L03
ATGGGAATTTCACAAAAAGACTTGGAAGATCTAATGTCTCAAAGTGCTCCTTGCGCCTCTTTAGATGCTCATGCAAGAGGCGAAGAAGATAGAAGTACTCTTGGTGAACTCATACCTGATCCAAACTGTGAAGAGCCTATGGAGGGTATGGATAGAAATATTCAAAAAGAGCATTTAAAAGGTTGGCTTTCTCAACTAAACGAACGAGAGCAAAAAATAATGAAGCTTAGGTTTGGATTGGAAAACGAAGAACCATTAACACTCGCTGAAATAGGAAGGCAGATTAATGTTTCAAGAGAAAGAGTTCGACAGCTTGAGGCAAAAGCACTACTAAAGCTTAGAGTAATGACAACCCATCAAAAAGCAGCTTAAAAAAAATTGGTAAAATTTACTGTAATTTTATTATATTTATTTTCAATTTTTTTAATATCAATAGTTTTTAAAAAATATAATGAAGATAGTAGAGAAATCGTCAGAAAAATAATACATATTGGAGTAGGGCCTTTAATACCAATTGCTCAATTTCTAAAAATTAATCAAAACTCAGCTCTAATTTTTACAGGAATTGTTTCATTAATGGTTTTCATTAACTATACGTATAAATTATTTCCAACAATTGAGGATGTTGAGAGAAAGAGTTATGGAACATTATTTTATTGTCTAAGTTTATTTATTTTGATTTATCTTTTCTGGGATAAAGATC
>MWOQ01000317.1 GCA_002026145.1 Prochlorococcus sp. HOT208_60m_813L03
TACTCATTCTTTTCTTTATAGACCTTTTTTTTGACAATTTTAGAAAGCCACCGCTCCTTGTAAGAGCACATAGTGGGCCAACTTCATGTTTTGATGGGTCATATAATTCTGACGTTCAATATTGGACATCGAAGGGATTTTTTGTCGCTGAGGTTAATTATGGAGGATCCTCAGGATTTGGTAAAGCATATAGAGAAAGGTTGAATTATAAGTGGGGTATTGTTGATTCTTATGATTGCAAAGCACTAGCTCTTGAATTAATTAAATCAAATCTAGTTGATAGTGATAAGGTAGTAATCTTTGGTAATAGCGCAGGTGGGTTTACTGCTCTGAATTGTTTATTATGTGGGTCTATTTTTAAAGCAGCAATTTGTAAATATCCTGTTATCGATTTGAAGGATATGTATTACAACACTCATAGATTTGAAAAAGATTATTTAAATTCTTTGGTAGGAAATTATGAAAAAAAT
>MWOQ01000318.1 GCA_002026145.1 Prochlorococcus sp. HOT208_60m_813L03
AAACCTAAACCTCTCCTTACCTAAAAGATGGTGACATTGTATTTTTTAAAAAATATAACAAGAATAAATCAATACTTAAAAATCGACAAATAGTTATTTTTAATCATCCAATTAAAAATAAAAACCTAATAAAAAGGATAAATTCAGTAAATCAAAATAACGTTGAGGTTATTGGTGACAATATTGAATTTAGCGAAGATAGTAATAAATTTGGATTAATCAATAACGAAAAAATAATTGGGATTGTCACCTCTAAATTAATAATTCCTAAATTAAAAAATTTTTTAATTCAAAAAAAGAGAAGCACTTCTTTGAATCCAAAATAATCCCAAAGAAAAAGAAAGCACTCCTGCTACAGTTATTAATCTTTTAATAAATTTTTGACTTGCTTTAAAGGTAGTAAAAGATATTAAACAAGTAAAAAGATTCATACTTATGAGTGAACCAATCAAATATGAAATCAAATATAAGCAAGCGCTTGTTAAAGGTAGTGCTAAAGCAGGAAGAACTGCAAGAAAATGTGAACCTCCAGCTATACCGTGTAGCAAGCCTAAACCAGTCAAAGCATGTGAATGCTTATTATTATTTTTTCGTTCCTTAACATGAAAGTGAAAGTGACGATGGGCAATTC
>MWOQ01000032.1 GCA_002026145.1 Prochlorococcus sp. HOT208_60m_813L03
ATATCCAATTATTTCTGCATTCAATATTGGAGATTATTACGGTGCAGTAGAAGAAAAAGTGGCATCTGAAACACTTTCAAAAGTTCTATATCCAAATGATGGAACTGACGAAGGTAGAAGATTAAGACTCAAACAACAACACTTTTTTGTAAGTTGTTCTCTTCAAGATATGTTGAGAAGCCTAGAAAAGAGATCAATACCCATAACAGAATTCCCTAAGCACTGGACAGTCCAATTAAATGATACTCACCCTGCTATTGCAGTTGCAGAATTAATGCGACTTCTTATTGACCAATATCAAGTCGGCTGGGATAAAGCTTGGAATATAACAACCTCCTCAGTTGCTTATACTAACCACACATTACTACCAGAGGCTTTAGAGAAGTGGGATTTAGGTTTATTTAACGATCTTCTTCCTCGTCATCTAGAAATTATTTATGAAATAAATTGGAGATTTCTACAGCAATTAAGACTTCGTTATCCTGGAGATGACAAGATCCTTCAAAAACTTTCAATAATTGATGAAGAAGGTTCCAAATCAGTGCGAATGGCCCACTTAGCTACAATTGGAGCCCATCATATAAATGGTGTTGCAGCTCTTCACTCAGATCTTATAAAAAGACAACTTCTTCCTGAATTTGCAGCATTATGGCCTGAAAAATTTACAAATGTAACTAATGGGGTTACTCCAAGAAGATGGGTTGCCTTATCTAATCCATCTTTATCTAACCTTCTTGAAGAAGAAGTTGGTCCAAATTGGATAACAAATATGGAACTTCTAAAGAAATTAGAAGAAAAAAAAGATGACAACAATTTTTTACAAAAATTTGAAGAAACTAAGTTAAATGGCAAAAGAAAATTAGCTAGTTTTATCCATTCAAAAACTGGAATACTTGTAGACCCATCAAGTTTATTTGATGTTCAAGTAAAAAGAATACATCAATATAAAAGGCAACATTTAAATGCTCTTCAAATTATTGCTCAATATTTAAGAATTAAAAATGGTACAAACAAATATGAAGTACCAAGAACAATAATATTTGGAGGTAAAGCTGCACCAGGCTACTTTATGGCAAAGCTGATGATTCGATTTATAAATGGTATTGCTGACGTAGTCAATTCCGATCCAGATATGGACGGTCTATTAAGAGTTGTTTTTCTACCAGACTACAACGTTAAACTTGGTGAAATAGTTTATCCTGCTACGGATCTTTCAGAACAAATTTCAACCGCTGGAAAAGAAGCTTCTGGAACGGGAAATATGAAATTTGCCATGAATGGAGCCCTAACTATTGGAACATTGGATGGAGCTAATGTGGAATTAAGAGATCTTGTAAAAAAAGAGAATTTCTTCCTTTTTGGTAAAACTGAAAGTGAAATTATGGATTTAAAAAATAATAATTATTCCCCCAAAACTTTTATAGAACAATGTCCAGAACTTAAAGAGGTTATACGCCTAATTGAAATAGGCCACTTTAGCAATGGGGATAAAGAATTATTTAAACCTTTATTAAATAGCTTGACTGGACATGATCCATTCTTTGTTATGGCTGACTTTGAAGACTACTTAAATAAACAGGATGTAGTCAGTGAATGCTGGAATAATAAAAAATCTTGGAATAAAATGGCATTATTAAATACTGCTAGATCAGGATATTTTTCTTCAGATAGATCTATTAGAGAGTACTGCAAATCTATTTGGAAAGTATCTCCAATGCCAGTTGAAATTACTTGCGATGTCGAAGAATTAACTAATTAATATTTTTCTTATCTGGTGAATCTGGGGTTTGATGAAATAATCTATTCAAAATTAATCGATCCATATTTAATGGATCTGGAGCTAATTCATTTGCAATTTCTTTAAATTTAGATTCAATATTGTTGGTAATTTTTGTGTCAAATATTCTTTCCATTAATGCTTCAATTGAATATAAATAGGCATTCACACTTTCCAATTCATCTAAAGCTTCAGTAATTTCTGTATCAGAAATATGTTTTTCTTCTATACTGATATCTTCATTTGATTCTCTTTCAGTTAATTCTCTCTGCAACTCATCAGTAATTTTTGTACAAAGAGTTCTAAAAGATTGAATAGATGCCCAGTTCAATTCTTGTTGCTGCTTAAAAGTAGGAAATTCTCTGATCAGACGATCATGCTCTTTATAAAATCTCTGACAATCAGAGCATTGACATGGTTGATCAGTCAAAACAATAACAAATATCTTTTACTATCATCGCACTAAAAGGTATAAAAGTTGAATATTGAGAGAAAAAAAAAGAATTTTTAACTAGCCTTATTCTTCAACATATCAAATTTTTTTCTTGCCCATAAGAGAGAATCTTCTATAGTTTCAACTTCATTATCAATATGATTTTTATTGTTATTTTTAATTAGATTAATTTTTTCCAATAATGTTCTATCCACTTCAGCTTGATCTTCTAACTTCTGGTCATGAATCTTAATTAAATTACTAATTTTCTCACAATATTTCTCAAGTGATTGAGCAATATTCTTAAATCTATCAATGTTAACTTCACTTACTGCATCTCTTTCGGAAGTCTCTTTTGAAGAAGTTGGAAGGTTGAAGTTTGTGAAGTGATTGTTTGGACTAAATGTTGTTTCTGTATCAGACTCTACTTCATTATTTTCATAGAAATTATCAATACTTTCATCAATAAAAGATGTTTCCGTTTCGCTAGCATAGGGAATCTCAATAGTTGTAACAAGATTAATTACATCTCTCAGTCTCATAGAATCAGCAAACCATCCCATTGCTTGTTCGGCATCGCCTCTTTTTTCAGCATCATTTGCTTGATCTTCGTGAGCTTCCGCCAATAGAGCAAGCCAGCAGAGGCATCTTGCTTGAACTATTGAAAGATCTAAATCATTAGGTTGGGATTTAGAAATGCGTTCATGCTCTTGTTGAATTAGGAGCTTTAAACGCATATCATGCAACTTAGCCATAAAAGATTTACTACTAACTATACGCTAGCTAGAGAGTAGCAAGTTTGCACATATACTACATATAGTTTTTTATTTTTACGGGACTGGTGGGAGTCGAACCCACGACCTACGGTTTAGGAAACCGTTGCTCTATCCTGCTGAGCTACAGCCCCAATAGATGATTTTTGCGGTAATAATGATTATGCTAAATGAAAGCAGGAGAGGCAATCGCAAGAAAGTTTTATTTTGGAAACAAAATAAAACTTTCTTGAGGAAAGTCCGGGCTCCCAAATGGTCAGGCTTGCTGGGTAATTCCCAGTGCGGGCAACCGTGAGGATAGTGCCACAGAAACATACCGCCTAATACTTTATGTACGGCAAGGGTGCAAGGGTGTGGTAAGAGCGCACCAGCAACATTGAGAAGTGTTGGCTAGGTAAACCCCGGCTGGGAGCAAGGCTTAGTAGATTTATGACCATTAAACAATCTACTTTTAAGCGCCGCTTGAGACTCTGAAGTAATTCTAGTCCTAGATAGATGATTGCCCATCTTATTAATTAAGATGAACAGAACCCGGCTTATGACCTGCTTTTTAATTGTTGTGATTATTTAGAAAAGATGACCAATATAATTAACGCAAAGAGAATTAACCAAATAACTACTTTTTTAAAGTCTTTAAATATTAAATCAAAAAGATTTTCTGAAATAATTAGAACTCAAAATATTTCAGTATTTCAAGATTTTAATCAAGCATTTACACATTCATCAGAAGACAAAATAATCAATTACGAAAAACTAGAATTTTTCGGGGATGCGGTACTCAGATTAGCTGCTTCAAATTTTATTGAAAAAAAATATCCTCAAATGAGTGTAGGAGAAAGATCAGAGCTAAGAGCTCAAATTGTAAGTGATGAATGGTTAACTAAATTAGGGAGGGAAATTGATATAGAGAAATTAATAATTAAAGGACCTAAAGCTCTTGGTGATGACAATTCAAAGAATACTATTATTGGTGAAGCTACAGAAGCTTTAATCGGTGCTTTATACAAGTGCTTTAATTCAATTCAGGAAGTAAATCTTTGGTTAGATGATATTTGGGCAGAAGATTCAGAAATATTTTTAAGAGATCCTTATAAATTCAAATCTAAGACAGTTTTGCAAGAGTGGTGTCAAAGTAAAGGTTTTGATTTACCAATCTATAAAATAATTGAAGTCTCAAAGAAAAATGGTGACCCTAAAAGATTTTTTTGCGATGTATTTATCGAAGGATTAAAAGAATCATCTGCATTCGGCAAGTCGCATAAACAAGCAGAAACAAATGCAGCCAGAGTTTTGATAGAAAAATTTATAAGTATAGGTAAAATCTAATTTTTATACTATTTCTAAATTAGTTAACTGAAAAGTTATGAGTTTATCCCAATTACCTCCTTCAAACAGAACCGCTGCTCTTTTTTTTGTAACTCTTTGTACAAACCCTTTGTATCCTCTATAAATAGAATTTGTGTCTTTTACTACAACAAAAGAACCAGGAAGTATGGGTTTAGTAGATAATTCCATAAAACACTCTTTCTAATACAATATATGATAAATAAAAATGAATGGTTGATTGTTGGATTGATAACATCATGTCATGGAATAAATGGACACGTAAAGGTTAAATCTCTAAGTGATTTTGAAGAAAGATTTTTAAAACCGGGAATAAGATGGATACAAAAAGAAAACGAACCTCCTGCAAAAATAGAACTTATATCTGGTTTTAAACAGCCTGGTAAAGAAACCTTCATAGTTAAGTTCCAAGGAATAGATACAAGAAATCGTGCAGAGCAACTGAAAAAATTTAAAATTCTTGTCAAATCCGATACGTTACCAAAATTAAAAAAGGAAGAATTCCATTTTTTAGAACTTGTCAATCTCGAGGTCAAGACTTTAGAAAATGATGAATTAAAAAAAATTGGGAAAGTTATCAATTTAGAAAATGAGAAGAATAATTTACTTGTTATTGAACTATTTAAAAATCAAAAAAAAGTTCTTATACCATTTGTTAAAGAAATAGTTCCATTAGTAGATATAAAA
>MWOQ01000319.1 GCA_002026145.1 Prochlorococcus sp. HOT208_60m_813L03
ATGGATATGGTGGTAAATCTTATAAATGTATAAATTTTAAAAATAATTTTTATTTGATATGGATAGATGAGAGTACCAAGGCAGTATGGTTTCAAATCTTTAAAGAGGCACCATCAAATTATAGAAGACAAAATAAATATCTAGATTCAGTTCAAGAACCTAGACAACTATCTAAATCAATTGATGGAAATTTCGATTCTTCTTTTGTCATTTCTAAAAAAAAATTTTTTGTATGGTATTTGTGAAATAAATAATAGAGATTATTAATTTTCTTTAAACTTAAAAAAAACTAAACAAGATATTCATCGAATAAGAAAATTTAAAAATTTTGCTGGAGAATTCTCTTCTAATACTTCAAGGAACTTACTTTCTTGGATAGAGTGGGATTCTCCATACATGCCCTGGGAGAAAAATGATCTTTTTTTTGCTCAAATAGCTTTAGATGGACAGATACATAAAATAAAAAAATTCTCAAACAAGCAGGTAAATGCTAAAAAAAATG
>MWOQ01000320.1 GCA_002026145.1 Prochlorococcus sp. HOT208_60m_813L03
AGATATTCATTTATATAAAGGAATAGTATTGTTAAAGTTCCAATTACAGAACCTATANAACCTCCAAAAAAAATTTACTAATAAACCATATGAAGTAGTTATTGTTTTTTCGTTTTTTTCTTCTTCAAAATCTAGCTTATCAACAACTTTTAAGCGCTGATTGGTTGTTGGTTGTTTAAGTTGTTGGTGTCGGATGAGGGCTTCAAAATCAGGCATGGAATTTGTGAGGCAATTGAACAATAAGCAGACCAGCCCGTCATTCGACGAGGGTCTGATCTGCCTAAATCGTCTACAGCTTCAAATACAGCATTTCCAGAAGCTTCTGCTTTGTCAAATGCTGAAAGTAAGGGTATAAATGTATCAAAAACATATAAACCAAAATTTTCTAGAGCAGCTTTGGCTTGATGCGCCGCTTTTTGCTGTCTAAAGTCAACCTTTACTATTACCACTGCATGGTTAACTTTTAAGTTACTTAATAAATTAGCTAGTTCAACAGTTAATTCCACTGATCTTGCTTTTGCAGTTGTAGGTAAGATAACTAAATCTGAACCTTACGCTAAGTGTTTAAGTTCTTCTTGATCACTGCTAGCCTGACCATCAGTTATTACAATTTCGGATGATCTTGATGCTTTAGCAGCTGAACTTACTGGGAAA
>MWOQ01000321.1 GCA_002026145.1 Prochlorococcus sp. HOT208_60m_813L03
ATATAGTGCAACACTTGTAATGTGCAAGTGTGACACTAATTTTTTTAATTATGCCCTCTCCGAGGAAAAGAATTGGTTTTTTACCAAGTGAAGAAGTTCATGAAATTATTGAAAAATTGTGCACGGCTAATGAATTTAGTCAATCAAAAGTCACAGGTTTATTGGTCGAAGAAGCTTTGAGATCTCGAGGTGTGTTAAATCAATCTTATGGTCAAAATCAAAGTAAAAAAAATGATTTTATAAACTTTTCTTTTGATCACGAAACATTTTCTGAAAATAATAAATCTCCACTTAATGTGGACGAATATGCAGTTAATAAAAAAGTATTATCTGATGATATTAAAATGATGCATGAATTTATAGAGTTTAAGTATTTTAAGAAAATTATGAAGCGGAATAACAACATCATTGAATAAATAGTGTCACACTATTAATCTTTATAAGAGAATGCTCTTGAATGGAATTTAGAAATTAAGCAGGAATAAATATTTTTGTATATTTCTAATCAACTTCTTAAAGAAG
>MWOQ01000322.1 GCA_002026145.1 Prochlorococcus sp. HOT208_60m_813L03
CCGCCTCTTTTTTCAGCAATTCCTTGTTCTTTTTTAAATTTAAAACCTATTTTGGTAACGATAGATCCAAATAATAAATAAATTACAACTGACATCCATAGCTGCCAAGACAAACATCCCCACAAAATTGTGCCTAAGATGCCTGCACTTACCCAACCACTTTTCGTCATCAAAGGTATCTTGCAAAATATATAAATCAAAATAAAATTAATGCAAAAACCTATAAAAAATTGATTTCTAATTAAATCCATATTTATCTAATTCGTTAATTTCAAATCAATTCTCCACTGATTTAGAATTGATGATGCGTTAATACTAGCCGTTGAAGTTCTTAAAATAGTGTCTGAAAGCTTAACTAAGGTAATATTATTTTTATTAAAAAAATCAATTTCTTTAGGGGACCAACCTCCTTCAGGGCCAATTGCATTCCAAAAAATACCTCCTTTTTTATTATCAAAATCTTGCTGTTTTCTTA
>MWOQ01000323.1 GCA_002026145.1 Prochlorococcus sp. HOT208_60m_813L03
TGGGGGTATCTTTCGTTAGAGTATATAAAGCTTATTGTAATAGGTTATTTTTGGATAACATGGTTAAAGAAAATTTAGTTAAAGATGTAGTAAAGAAGCCTTACAAATATGGTTTCGTTACAGATATTGAAACTGAAAAAATTGCGAAGGGATTGAATGAAGATATAATTAGACTTATTTCGCAAAAAAAAGAAGAGCCAAAATACCTCCTTGATTTTAGATTAAAAGCTTTTAAAAAATGGCAAAAAATGGATGAACCTAATTGGGCAGGATTAGGATACAAACAAATCGACTATCAAGATATAATCTATTACTCTGCTCCCAATGGCTCGTTGCTGATGCTGAATTAATTGTTTATGGAGCTACAGAGCCTTCTGCAAAACTGACAATTGGGCATACCTCTCACTGAACAAAAAAAACTCACAAACGTGGCAGTAGATGCAGTTTTTGATAGTGTTTCTATAGCTACAATATTTAGAGAGGAACTAGCTGAACATGGAGTTATATTTTGCTCAA
>MWOQ01000324.1 GCA_002026145.1 Prochlorococcus sp. HOT208_60m_813L03
CAAGGAAAAGTAATAAAGGGGGTATTGAACCTTCAAGCGATGAATTTAGTGGGTTTGTTTTTAAGCTTCAGGCAAATATGGATCCAAAGCACAGAGATAGAGTTGCTTTTATAAGAGTTTGTAGTGGCAAATTTGAAAAGGATATGTCAGTTAAACATTCCAGAACTGGGAAAACAATCAGATTATCAAGACCACAAAAAATATTTGGGCAAGATAGAGAAGTAGTTGATGATGCTTATCCTGGAGATGTTATTGGTTTAAATAATCCAGGTATGTTTTCTATTGGAGATACTCTTTATACTGGCGCTCATCTGGAATATGAGGGGATACCATCCTTTAGTCCTGAAATATTCAGCTGGCTAAGAAATCCAAATCCCTCAGCATTTAAAAACTTTAGAAAGGG
>MWOQ01000325.1 GCA_002026145.1 Prochlorococcus sp. HOT208_60m_813L03
GGTCAGATAAATGGAAGACATCAATTAGATATAGATGGATTTGAATATGGATTAGAGAGGCTAATTAATGAAATGAACTCTCAAACAAATGTATTTGTTATTGGTCTGACACCAGTTGACGAAAGTAAAATGCCGTTCGCAGGATGTCTATGGTACTCAAATGATTTTTGTAATTCTTATGAAAGGAGAATGGAGGAAGTATGCCTCAATCAGAATGTTCCATTTATTCCTACTTTTAGAGAAATGTACTCTGATAAAAGGAGTAAAAATTGGATTACGCATGATGGAATTCATCTAAATTCCGAAGGTCATTTCTGGCTTTTCCAAAGACTTAAAAGCTGGGAGATTCTTACAAAATGGAAGGAATCCTAGGTCTTCCCAAATATTATTAATTTAACAAATATGAATATAAAATAAGAGCAAAGATAGCAAAAATAGAAGCAATACTTGTCTGAATAGCATTTACCAATTCATTACTTAATTTATATTTGTTTTGAATTTTAGCACCAATAATACTTTCAGAGAGTGTTGCCAAGAATCCAGAAACTACAACAATTATAAAATGATATTTTGTAGAAATAATTGATAGACGAAGCATTATAAAAGCCATAAATATTGATCCCAAAACACTAGCTAATGTTCCTTCTATACTTATTCCTCCTTCAGTTCCTCTATCCACCTTTTTAAGTGAAGTAATTAAGTATGTATCTTTACCAAATCTTTTTCCAATTTCGCTGCCAAAAGTATCCGCCAACTTTGCAGCAAAACTTGCAGCAAAACCTACTTTAAACATCACTACGTTGGCAGTATTAAATTTGGTCATAATGGCAAGAAATAATCCTGTAGCTGCAGAGCCCCATACATTCTCAGGACCCCTTCTCCCGCCTCTTTTTTC
>MWOQ01000326.1 GCA_002026145.1 Prochlorococcus sp. HOT208_60m_813L03
AGCAAAGATGATATTTTTAATCACTCTCTAGCAGAGGGTTTTATTCACATGTGGGGTATGTCTAACAAAATATGGGCTGAGTTAAATTCAAAAACAAAAGATTAACAATTAAGATTCTGTATTTTCTTTAGTTTCAATATCAACTTTTCCCGAAGTTGAAGTATCTGGATTAGCTACTGGTTGTTTTTCTTTAGATTCTACTTTGGCATCTGGATTATCTTTATTCTCTGATTGAGATGTACTCTTGTTAGAAGGTCTTGGGGTAGGTAAAGGACCTTCTTGTTTAACGGTCATGTATCTAATAACATCTTCACTTAGTCTCATTGCTTTTTCAATTTTGAAAATATGTTGCCCATCACCTTGATGACTTAATTGTACGTAAATACCTTCTCTATGTTTTGCAATTTGATAGGCTAATCTTCTTTTGCCTCTCATTTGACTATCAAGAACGGTTCCGCCAAATTCTTCTAAGAGCTTATTGTATTTATCAATGTGATTTGTTACATCATCTTCCGCTATGTCCGGGCGGAGGATATACATAGTTTCGTAATAAAATTGTTGATCGTTCATGGTTTCAGACTAGGTCTTTGGCTCATAAAAAGGATGTGATGAGCGTCTGTTCATTATTTACGATACATTATCGTAGGTAATTTATGAAAATAGGATTGTTTTTTAAAGATATTTTTTTAGTGCGTCATTCATTACATGAAAAGGTACTTTTAAACCATCTGTCCAAAATGATAATGATTTTATTCCTTGGGCAACAAGCATTTGCAAACCATCTATAGTCATGCATCCTTC
>MWOQ01000327.1 GCA_002026145.1 Prochlorococcus sp. HOT208_60m_813L03
AATTTTTTAAAACCAGTTTCTTTTTATTAGAGATTTAGCAAGTTTAATGACTATCTCTTCAGTAACCACTTGAATTGATGCTGCGAGATCCGTATGAAATTGAGTTATTTTTGTTTCACTTTTTCTAGGTGGTGCTCCAAAAAGTTTATGAAATTTTCTGCTAGTCATTCGCAATCCACGATGATATTTAAAGTAACTAATGTCTAATTTAAAAGTCCCATCTTCCTTAATATCAATAAGATTTTCTTTGATTTTTTTTACATAATTTGGTTTTCCATAGGGCGCTAAACCCATTAATTTGTATTCACCAGAATTAACTTTGAAGCCGCAGTAATATGTGAATGCTGAATAAAGTAGACCTACTGAGTGAGGAAAAGTAATTTCCCAAAGTGGTTTGATCGCATTATCTTTACCAATCCAAGTAGATGTTGTTGCCCACTCTCCTACTCCATCCATGCAAAGAATCGCTGCTTCTTTAAAGGGACTTGGATAAAAAGCAGCTGCAGCATGCGCTTGATGATGTTCTGAGAAGAGAAATTTTGGTATTTGAGGATCATAATTAGGAACAAGTTCTTTCTGAAGAGATCTAAATTTTTTCTTTAGTTCTGCTTTTAAAAATAGTTTTTCATTTAACCAAACTTGCATTGCTGCTACAAATGAACGTACATCTCTTGGAGCAACACCAAGATAGGTTTCTAATAATCTTTC
>MWOQ01000328.1 GCA_002026145.1 Prochlorococcus sp. HOT208_60m_813L03
TTGCATATCACAGGATTATGTTCCGATGGTGGAGTACATAGTCATATAGATCATTTATTGGGTTTAATAAAATGGGCATCTGATAATGAGATCAAAAAAGTTGCAATCCATATAATTACCGATGGGAGAGATACTCCTGCAAAAAGTGCCCCAAAATATCTAAATAAAATAGAATCATGTATAAAAAAATTTAATACAGGTGAGATCGCCTCCATATGTGGAAGATACTGGATTATGGATAGAAATCTTTTATGGGATAGAACAGAAAAAGCATATTCTAATTTGACTAATCCAGAAATTCAAATAACAAAAATTCCTCCTCAAGTTTACATTGAAGAAAGTTATGCCAAAAACATAACCGATGAATTTATAGAGCCCATAAGAATGTCTGAAAACTATCTAAAAGACGGCGATAGTTTGATTTGCTTTAACTTTCGTCCAGACAGAGCAAGACAAATAGTCCAATCCCTTTCTGTCAAAGAATTCTCATACTTTAAAAGAAAAAATCATCCAAAACTTGATTTTGTCACTTTTACTCAATATGATCCAAACTTTCCCGTTAAAGTTGCATTCCCCCCCGGA
>MWOQ01000033.1 GCA_002026145.1 Prochlorococcus sp. HOT208_60m_813L03
GTAGTAAAGGCTTGTTATCAAATGTTGATGAGGCTTACAAATTGGCAGATGATATTGGCTATCCGGTAATTATTAAAGCGACTGCTGGAGGAGGTGGAAGAGGTATGAGGTTGGTTGAAAACTCTGATAATCTTGAGAAAATGTTTAAAGCAGCTCAAGGCGAAGCAGAAGCAGCTTTTGGTAATGATGGTTTATATATGGAGAAATTTATAAAGAAGCCAAGACATGTAGAAATTCAAATTTTGGCCGACAGGTCGGGTAATGTTGTTCATTTAGGAGAGCGAGATTGTTCAGTTCAAAGAAGACATCAAAAGTTGCTAGAAGAGTCTCCTAGTCCTGCAATTAATACTGAGTTAAGAAAACAAATGGGGAATGCAGCTATTGCGGCTGCAAAAAGTATTGGCTACGAAGGAGCGGGGACAGTGGAATTTTTAGTTGATGATGATAATTTTTACTTTATGGAAATGAATACAAGGATTCAAGTTGAACATCCTGTTACTGAAATGGTTACAGGAGTTGATTTAATAGCTGAGCAAATTAAAATCGCGAGCGGAGCAAATTTAGAATTTAATCAGGATGATATCCACTTAAATGGTCATGCCATTGAATGTAGAATCAACGCTGAAGATCCTTCTCACAATTTCCGACCATCACCTGGAAAAATAACTGGGTGGCTTCCTCCTGGTGGCCCTGGTGTAAGGGTGGATAGTCATGTTTATACAGGCTATGAAATACCTCCTTTCTATGACTCCTTAATTGGTAAATTAATAGTCTGGGGAAAAGATCGTAATACTGCAATTAAAC
>MWOQ01000329.1 GCA_002026145.1 Prochlorococcus sp. HOT208_60m_813L03
CAGCCTTTGCTTTAACTTCATCAATATTACCAACTAGGTAAAAAGCCTGCTCTGGTAGATCATCCAATTCACCTGACAAAATCATATTGAAACCAGCAATGGTATCTTCTAATTTTACATATTTACCAGACATTCCTGTGAATATTTCTGCTACGAAGAAAGGTTGTGAGAGAAATTTTTCAATTTTTCTGGCCCTGTCGACTGTTAATCTATCTTCTTCAGAAAGCTCATCTAAACCAAGAATTGCAATGATATCTTGAAGTTCTTTGTATCTTTGTAAAGTTGATTGAACAGCTCTGGCTGTTTTGTAATGCTCATCGCCAACAACTGATGGTTGTAGCATAGTGCTCGTTGAGTCTAATGGATCAACTGCTGGATAAATTCCCTTGGCTGCTAGAGCTCTA
>MWOQ01000330.1 GCA_002026145.1 Prochlorococcus sp. HOT208_60m_813L03
AATGAATCATTGTTTAATTCAGGCGGTAATTAATAGCGCTCCCCAAATGAGGTATACCAAAGAAAACCAAACTCCAATTGCCGAAATGATTGTTAATTTTAAAGGATTACGTAGTGATGATCCAACCAGAGATCTCAAGATAATAGGATGGGGAAATATTGCCCAAGAAATGGTAGATGAACTAAAGGAAGGGCAAAATATTGTTATTGAAGGACGTCTAAAGATGAATTCTGTCACTAGAAAAGACGGAACAAAAGAAAAGCAACCAGAACTAACAGCTTCAAAGATTCATCAAATATCGCCAGCTGAAGTTATTAACTCTGATCAAAAAGAAAATAACGAGTCATTTGAAAATAAAGAAACCACCAAAAAATCTAGTTGGGATAGTTCACCTTTAGTCCCTGAAGTTGACGAAATACCTTTTTAAATCAAATTCCAACATTATTTTCTTGAACACTTATAATTAATTTGCTTATTTTTCTTTCAAGCTCGGCAAGTTCGCTTCTAATTTCTGGCCATTTACCCTTATCAAGATTTTCTAGTAGCCATGCTCTATCTTGATCAAGTTTAAAAATTAAATCTCCTTGATTTGCAGTATTAGGATCTTGCATAATAGTTGTTAGCCCTTTTAAAAACTCATTCTACTAAATCAAAATGAAGAAATACTTATCCCCTGGAAACTTAATCGTAACCGCTGGGGGTATACTAGCTTTTGTTGGAATGACTGCTTACTTTACAGACTCAGTGAATTTAAGTGTACCTACTTTTTTTTATGGAGTACCTA
>MWOQ01000034.1 GCA_002026145.1 Prochlorococcus sp. HOT208_60m_813L03
TCTAATCAAAATATCGAATTTTTCCTAGATCAAAAAAGATTAATTTCTGCTGATATTAATGGTATTAAAATCATAAATGTCTATGTACCAAACGGATCTTCTCTAGAATCTAGTAAGTTCGAATACAAAATTAACTGGTTAAATTGTTTAGCTTCATTTTTGGATGAACAAGAAAAAAAAGGAGAAATAATTTGTCTTATGGGTGATTTTAATATTGCTCCATCTAACTTGGATATTCATGATCCAAAGAAATTTGAAGGAGGGATAATGGCATCTGAGATAGAGAGAAATGCACTAAATAATGTTTTAAAAAAAAGATTAATAGATTCTTTCAGGATTTTTGAACAAAATACTGGCCATTGGAGTTGGTGGGATTACCGTAATAACGCATTTGAATTAAATAAAGGTTGGAGAATAGACCATATATATATCAGCAAACAACTATCATCAAAACTTAAAAGTTGTGTCATAGACAGCTCAACTAGAGGAAATTTACGTCCAAGTGATCATGCCCCAGTAATGATAGATCTTAACTTAAACGACATAAATGTAGATTTTCTTGAGGATGAGGATAATTTCTTCGAAATATAAATAAAATAAATTAAATTTCTTTTATGCCTGAAAACGCTTATTAATAAAGAGTTATCTAAAAGAAAATTGTTTGTGTCATGATTTCTTTAAAATTAAAAATTTACAAACCAAACTAACGCAATAAAAATATCATAATGTAGAATTTCATTCTGATTGACAAACTTTTTACTTATTTCTAATTTAGAACATGACAAGATTTTTCTCAAAACATCATTTAGCTAAATTGTGACTAACATATTAAATTACTCCAAATCAGAAGAAATTTTCTCTGCTGCCCAACAACTAATGCCAGGTGGAGTAAGCTCTCCAGTAAGAGCATTTAAGTCTGTAGGAGGTCAGCCAATTGTTTTTGATAGAGTCAAAGGTCCCTATGCTTGGGATATTGATGGAAATAGATATATTGACTACATAGGAAGTTGGGGACCGGCTATTTGTGGACATGCCCACCCTGAAGTTACAACGGCATTACAGGAAGCAATTGAGAAAGGCACGAGCTTTGGTGCTCCATGCGTTTTAGAGAACAAACTTGCTGAAATGGTAATAGATGCTGTCCCATCAGTAGAAATGGTCAGATTTGTTAATAGTGGAACTGAAGCATGTATGGCTGTTTTAAGACTTATGAGAGCATTTACTGGAAGGGATAAAGTTATTAAATTTGACGGTTGCTATCACGGTCATGCAGATATGTTTTTAGTGAAAGCAGGCTCAGGTGTAGCTACTCTAGGCTTACCAGATTCTCCAGGTGTTCCACGGACAACAACAGCCAACACACTTACTGCTCCCTACAATGATCTTGAAGCAGTAAAAAAATTATTTTCTGAAAATCCTGATGCTATTTCGGGGGTTATACTTGAACCTATTGTTGGTAATGCTGGATTTATTACTCCCGAGCCTGGATTCTTGGAAGGATTAAGAGAATTAACAACTGAGAATGGATCTTTATTGGTTTTTGACGAAGTAATGACTGGATTCAGAATAAGTTATGGAGGTGCACAAGAAAAGTTTGGGGTGACTCCTGATTTAACCACCCTTGGGAAGGTAATCGGTGGAGGCCTACCTGTTGGAGCCTATGGAGGCAAGAAAGAAATAATGTCAATGGTAGCTCCTTCAGGACCGGTTTACCAGGCAGGCACTTTGAGCGGGAATCCACTTGCAATGACTGCTGGAATAAAAACTCTTGAACTGCTCAAACAAGATAATACATACGATAAACTTAATTCAACAACTTCTAGATTAATTGATGGCATAATTCAATCTGCAGAAAATAATGGTATCGCGATTAATGGTGGAAGCGTAAGCGCTATGTTTGGATTTTTCTTATGCGAAGGACCAGTTAGGAACTTTGATGAAGCCAAAACAAATGATTCTGAACTTTTTGGTAAGTTGCATAGAGAAATGCTTCGACGAGGAATTTACCTAGCCCCAAGTCCTTTCGAAGCCGGCTTCACATCACTAGCTCACAGCGAAGAAGATATTGATAAAACTATCGAAGCTTTTGACGAATCTTTTAATGCCATAAAGAAATAATCATTTACTCGTATTTCGTCAAGAAAAATAAGTAAATGATAAATCTTTACAGAGATTATTTTTAAATAATTATCTTCTACCACCAACTATTACGGGAGGAGTACCACCTTCCGAACCCGGTAGACCAGGAACTACTTGTGTACTACCATCCCATTTGTCGAGGAATAATTTGAAAAGGACTTGATCGTCAAGACTTCTATTTAATGTCTCATATCTAAGTGCTTCTTGTTCAGCAATTTCAACTTCTGTCTTTGCTCTAAGTAATTGCTGACCAGCTATTTGCTTTTGTTCAATAGCAGCTCTATATTCTTCAGCAATTTCAAGTCCAGTAAGATCTAAACTTTTGACATCTACATAATCGAAAGAATTTAGTTCTTTTGCAACGGTGTCACCTACTTTTTCAGAGATTACTGCAAATTCAGTAGCAATTGTTTCTAACTCATATTGAGAAAAGACTGATTTTAGAGCTTTTAGCAAAGATGGCTGAACAATTTTTTGATAAACATCGCTATTTCTGCTTGCAATTGTTGCGAAAATCCTTCCTGCTTCGTTAGGTTTTACTGAATACTTAACAGTAGCTGTAGCCCTAATAACTTGAAGATCTTTAGTTAAAGTTTCAAATTTTTCTGGTTGAACTTGAGTTTTTATATCAAATGGATATACAGATTGAACGAATGGAAGTTTAAAGTTTAAACCAGCTCTCCTAGAGGGGCCACTTACTTTCCCTAATGTTGTAACAACTGCAACTTGTCCAGAAGGGACAACAAATAGAGATTGGGTGAGCAAAAGAAAGCCAGTAAAAGACAGTACGATCAATAATGTTGCTGTCCCACCAGGACCTGTTGGTGTGACATTTTTAAAGGATGTTGACATTTAATTATTTCTTTTAATTAATCATATTTAAAGAGACATATTAGTGCACTAATAAGGTATTTAATTAAAATATTTTTTTAATAATTGTAAATAGAAATAAAGAAATTATTTAGTAAATATTTGATTTAAATTCTTGCAAAAGTTCTAAATAAAGATCCTCATCTATCTCCCTAATATCATATTCAGAGGGTAAGACTCCATGCTTATGCTCATGTACCGCCATCCAACAATATTTCTCTATTTCTCCTTTTGAAAATCGAGGATATTCTTTTACTTTCTTAATCAATGACTTAATGAGAGATTCTGAATAATCTGCCATCTTATAAAATATTCTTACTATAAATCTTATCTAAAGTTATTAGCTTTTAGAGGAATATTCAAAGACTCTTCAAGCTCACTAATAAGCTTAATTGCTAATTGGAGGTCATTTTTGCTCTTACTAGCAACTCTGAGTGTCTCTCCATTAATGCTGACATTAATTTTTTTTATTTGATCTCTAATATTTTTACTAATTTTTTTTGCAATTTCTTGTTTAATTCCTTTTTTTAATAAAATTGTCTGTTTTACCTTATTACCACTAACCATTTCAATTTCACCGAAGTCAAAAATTTTTAAAGATAAGTTTCTTTTTATTGCCTTTTGTCTAATTATGTCATTTACAGCATTTAAGGTAAGGTCACTATTTGTAATTATAAAAATATTTTCTTTATCCAAATCAACTGAAGTGTCCGTGCCCTTCAGATCGTAACGCTGAGAAATTTCCCTTTTTACTTGATCCAAAGTATTGACCAATTCCTGTCTATCAAAATCAGAAACTACATCAAATGAAAAACTTTCTGCCATAGGAAATTATTAATAGCTAAATATTATTAGCATAAATCATCTTTTAATAAGGAGAAATGGATTTATTTAATCAAAAAATAACAAACTAACCACTTTCCCCATTTCTTCCGCGCATCTACAACTATTTAACAAAGTTTCACTATCGTGAAAGGCAAAGCATATTAATTGATCGCACCTAGTAATAATTTCTTGATTACAAAGACTGCTTGCAAGTGGCAAAGGTAATTCATCATTTTCACTTTTTTCAACCAAATGCATAACTCTTTCGAGTTGATCCTTTATTTCGGGTATTTGTCTATCAAGACTTTGTGGTAATAAAACAGTTAATAATGATGGATTAATATCTAAGACAGCTCGGATAACAGCCGCATTAACACCTTGTGATCCAGAAGTAAGTATATTATGTCCTTCCTCTGCTAACGACCTTGCTATCAACTCAATTAAGTGAATATCGACAACTGGTACGTGTCTACTGCCCAAAAAAGCAATTCTCCTTTTCCCATTATCTTGGAGTTTTGCAAGTTCTTGAGCTAAGGCATCGACGCCTTCAGTTGCTGGTAGATCTAAAGAGCGACTCAAAATAATATAGTTCCTATATTTGAAATTAGCATTTATCTGAAAAATTGCAGGGAAAATCTATCTTTTCGAGAATTCTTTGTAGATTTACATTTTCTTGAACTAATTGAATAGCATAAGAAGCTTTAATTGATTCATGTATTCTGACATGACCAAAAGCTTGTTCAATAATTTCTACAGAGGAAAGAGTATCTAATTCCACTTTTAAAATTGGCACCTCCAATTCCTCCGCTCTATGAATCAATTGTGACAAGGGGTCTCCCATACCAGTTAAAATTAGGCATTGAGTCGAAGCTTCCAAAGCAGCGAGTTGGATATCAGTTCTATCTGCTCCAGTAACTACAGCCATATTTCGTCTTCTCCTGAAAAATTCCATTGCAGAATTCACCCCCATTGCACCAATACTTAATGTTTCAACAAGCAATTGATCTTTTTCAGGGCAACAAATTACTTGGGCATTTAGTCTTCTTACAAGCTCTCCGACCGTAACACTTCTAAGAAGTGGTGATTTAGGCATTACCCCAAACACTTCAATATCAAGATCTTTAAGAGAAGGTATTATTTCATTTTTAACTTTTTCAACTTCTTGTGGCAAAACCCCGTTCAATACAACTCCTGCCAATTTCTCTCCTAATTGTTTTTTCGCATCAAGTAAGGCATCTACACTTTTACAATCTTCCCATAAATTCACAATTAAAACTTTTGCATCTAAATCTTTAGCTAATTGTGGGAGACTTAAGCCATAAATCATACCTTCATGAAGACTTCCAGCTGCCTCTAAAATATTAAGACCTTCAAAATCATCATTGACCAATCCTTCAATCTGATCAAAACCTTTTCCTGGGAGTAAGTCTTTATTAAAGATTCTTTTTTCAGCTGATATGTTATCCAATAATCCTACTGAGGAAATTAAATTCTCCTCTTCGATATTTAATGTAGATCCAATAAACTTAACATCATCATCTATCAATCCTTCATAAGACATTGAAGGAAGATTTGTAAGTTCAATACACGTTGCTAAAGGTTTTCCAATGCGTACTTTTTTTTTCTTCTGTAAAAGTTTTTTTGCTATCCCAAGAACCATTGCAGACTTACCACTAAATGGCTCACATGAGCCAATTAATAATATATCGCTCATAATTTAGTAAATTATTTATTATTAGATTTAAGATAATATTTTTTTCAGAACTAAACAAATATTTATTTATGAGTTTTAATCAAATAAAAAAAAAAAATAATCTTTTTTTGGTAAATTTATTTTAATTCTTTGGTATCTCATAAAAATCAAGCAAAATGATAAATCAAACCAAAAACGAAAAAACCATAGGGATTACTGGAGCCTCAGGTGCGCTAGGGAAAGAATTAACAAAGTTGTTTCGTCAAAAAGGATATAAAGTGATTGGATTTACTCATAGTAAAACTAATTATGAAATAAATCTTGAATCTCCAAATGAATGGATTAAATGGGAATGTGGTAAAGAGTCGTCATTAAAAAAGCAATTAGAGAATATAGACATTTTAATTTTGAACCATGGTATCTATGATTTGAGTAGAGAAAATTCTAATTATGAAAACTCAATTGAGATAAACGCATTAAGCAAATTCAAATTTTTAAATTTATTTGAAGATATTGCTCTAAGCAATGATTCACAAATAAAAAAAGAGATTTGGATAAATACATCTGAAGCAGAAATATTACCCGCCCTAAATCCGTCATATGAGATTAGTAAATCCCTTATTGGTCAATTAGTTTCTTTCAAAAAAAATCTACTGGACAAAAATACAAAGAAAAAATTGATAATAAAAAAAATCATCTTAGGGCCTTTTAAATCAGAATTAAATCCACTAGGAATAATGAGTCCCAAATTTGTTTCTAAAAAAATTTATAATTTAGCCAATTCAAAAAATTATTTAGTAATAATTAGTCCAAACCCTTTAACATATGTACTATTCCCATTGAAAGAATTTTTTAATTTTTTATATTGTCAAATTATCTATAAATATAAATCTTAGTGCCTAAAAATCTCGATCTGTCAAAATTTCAATACCATCTTTTAAAACAACTATTGTATGCTCCCATTGGGCCGATAGTTTTCCATCTTTTGTAATTACGGTCCATCTATCATTTAGTGTTTTGCAAAATTTAGTCCCTTCATTAACAATAGGTTCCACCGCTAATGTCATTCCTTCGCGAAGGACTACGTTAGGCAATTCTTTGGTCCGAAAATTAAATACCGATGGTTCTTCATGAAGATTTCGTCCAACTCCATGACCTGTATAGTCTTCTACAACACTAAAGCCATTTTTTAAAACAACGTCTTCGATTTCCCCAGCCACATCAAGAAGTGTATTCCCGGCTTTAATTTTCGAAAGGCCCGCATACAATGCTTTAAAAGCTATGTCACTAAGTTTTTGAGCCTTTGGACTAACTTCTCCTACACAAATTGATATACAACTATCTCCATGGAAACCATCTAAATATGCCCCTGTATCAATTTTAACCAAGTCACCGTTTTTAATTATTTTATTTTTACTTGGAATGCCGTGGACAACCTCATTATTAATACTAGAACAAATACTAGAAGGG
>MWOQ01000035.1 GCA_002026145.1 Prochlorococcus sp. HOT208_60m_813L03
CAGCTGTGACTTTACTAATTTGGCATCTTTAAGACGATTTAAGATAATTTCAGGAATATTTGCGCCTGGAACGTATTTGTTAATAAAAAGAGCATTTTTTGTAAGACTTTAATAGGAATACACCTGCAATTACTGGAATTTCTAGAGGCTTGCTAATTTTTTCACAAAACTCTATCAAATTTTCCTTTTCCATAACCATTTGCGTTTGTACAAATCCAGCTCCAGCCTCTTTTTTCTTTCTCAATCTATTTTCCAAACTTCTTTTATTTTTGCAATTTGGATCAGCTGCAGCACCTGCAAAAATAAATGTTTTTTTTATCGGAAAGTTCTCCTAGAGTAGGATCAATTCCTTTATTGAAAGCCTGAATTTGTTGAAGCAATCTAACTGACTCAAACTCATGTACGGCCTTGGCATCTTGTTGATCCCCAGCTTTTACGGAATCACCGGTGATGCATAAGATGTTTTTAATTCCTAAAGCATTTGCTCCCAGAATGTCTGATTGTAAAGCAATTTTATTACGATCTCTGCAAGAAATTTGCATTACTGGTTCTATCCCATTTTCCAGTAATAGTTTGGACATTGCCAAGCTGCACATTCTCATTACAGCTCTACTTCCATCGGTAATGTTAACAGCATGTACCTTATCTTTCAAAAGTTGTGCTATCTTAAGAGATCTTATGGGGCTTCCACCTCTTGGCGGCATTAACTCTGCTGTTATTACCTTAGATCTTTTTTCTAAAGTCTGCTGAAGTTTTGATTTCAATTGCTTTTGTTTCCTAGTTGGTTAACAAGTGTACTGAGATTGCTAAACTTAATTAATATAAAAAAGGAACTGTTTAAATGCAAATGGTTGATGAAGAAGTAAACAACATTGATATGATGGGTCTCTCAGCAAGGGAGATGGAAATCATTGATCTAGTAGCTGATGGGCTTACAAACCAAGAAATTGCTGTAAAACTAACTATTAGTAAAAGAACTGTTGATAATCATGTAAGTAATATGTTTACAAAAACTGGTTCTAAAAATCGAGTAGCACTTTTGAATTGGGCAATGGACAACGGAAAGATTTGTAGAGATGGGTTTAATTGTTGTACGCTCCCAGACTCCGATCAAGATTAGTATAACCCTTTACTTTTTTTGTATCAGTAGCCAAATCTATTAGACAATAATTCGTAGAACCTAATTCGAAGAGTTCAGCATATGCAATACATGCATCCTTGTCTGAATCTACAAATCTCAATATTCCTTCTTTGTCGTAAAGACCATACATCTGAATAAAAGAATAACTTTACTTAAATATAAAGAAAATATAAAGGATGAGTGGTTCCTCTGACTAGTTACTTTTTAATGTTGTTAAATATTTTCTTCTTTCCACTCTGAAAAAGGATTGTTAGCAAGATTGAAATTGGAGTAATGGGTCAGCCCAGTAATTTCTTTTGAAATGAAAGATGGAATAATTAAATCTTCATCTTCATTAGAAAGTTCAATTTCTGCAATTTCAAGTGGATGGTTATTTTCTTTAAAGCAATCTATAATCCAAGATTTTTTTTCAATTTCTAGAAAGTATCTATCTTTTTTTATTGTATTTGAAAGATTTGACATTATTGTTTCAGCATCGCCTCGTGGAATTGAGTATTCAAATTCAATGTTGGTAAAGCCTTTGATATGTTTCTTAAGTGCAATTTTAGAGTTTTTGCCTGTAAGCCTTACCCTAATAATCCAACCATCTAATCTTTTTGATAAATATCCTTGTTCAATAAAAATTTTTTTATTTATGAATTCTTTCCAATTATCATTTTTTAAAAGAAATCTTCTTTCTATCTCTAAGGCCATTTAATTTTTAAAATTTTTTTGGGATAAATCACCTTTCCAATCTAGTTTTTTAATTAGGGTTCTGTAGTAGCTTGTGCTTTTTTTAAACTTTATTATTTTGCAGGGCGATTGCCCTTTTTTGATCTCACAATAATAATTTTCCTTAATAGTCAAACATTTTGACCCGTCTCTCCATAATTTAATTTCCCCTTTACTTTTTTTTACAGGTTTTATGATTACTGTACTTGTACTAGGTATAACTATTGGCCTACTAGCTAAGCTCATCGGGCATATGGGGTTAATTATCATTGCATCAATACTAGGGTGCACTATTGGGCCCCCTGCAGCCATTGAGTAGGCCGTTGAACCAGTAGATGTAGATATAATTAATCCATCACCTTTATATTCATTAACCTTCTCGTTATCTATTTCAATTTCTATTTGGTTGGTTGGTGAAATGTCTTCTTCAACAGATTTAAAATAAAAATCATTTAAGGCATCGTAGCTTTTAATAACCTTTTTCGCAGAACTTGTCCCATTAATATAAACATTACAATTTAATCTATTACGAAAGTCAATTTTATATTCTTCGTTTTCAAGGATTTCAATAAAAGATTTGTCAAACAAAAAATCTTTTTCTTGCGTAAGGAAACCTAGATTACCACCAATATTAATGCTCAACAAAGGAATATCATAATCAGCTAAAATATTTGCACATTTTAGAAAGGTTCCATCGCCACCAAGAACTATGCCAATATTTGGTTGTAATTCTAGATTATAAAGATGTTTTGCAATTTCATCTCTCTGAAAATCACTTTGAATTCTTATTGAATTTATATTTTTAGCTTTGAGGACTTCTTCACAAAATTTAGAAGCCTCTTGAGCTATAGAGCTATCTGAACGAAATATTATGAGCACTAATGAAAGTTTCATTTAGTGGTTTTACCATTTTAATAAATTAAAACTTTCCATATCTACAGTTACCCTATTTCTATAAAGAGATAATAAAATAGCTAATCCAACTGCTGCTTCTGCGGCAGCAACAGTAATCACAAAAATTGTAAAAACTTGTCCTTGAATTAAATTATTATCAACATAGGAAGAAAACGCCATTAAGTTTATATTTACTGCATTAAGCATTAATTCAATACTCATAAGAACTCTTACTGCATTTCTGCTATTTAATAATCCCCAAATCCCAATACAGAAGAGAGCTGAAGATACTATTAAAAATGCTTGAATAGGAATTGATTCTAAATTCATAATAAGAAAGTTGAAAGTTTAACTTTTATTTGTTAGTAATGGTTCTGATGATTTTTCAATTAACTCTTGATCAACAGGTAATCCAGTTGAAATATCCTTGCTCATTACATCTCTTCGAGCTAAAACAATAGCTCCAATCATTGCCATTAAAAGTAAAACTGAAGCTACTTCAAATGGGAGTAGATAATCACTAAATAGATGTTCACCAATTCTGATAGTTGATTCTTCTCCTATAGAGTTTTGAGGATTTGAGAGGCTCCATACATTAGTCAAATCAACTCTTATTAAAAGACTTAGCAGGGTTAAGCATATTGATGTTGATATGATTCTTCTCGACTTAATGTCATTGATGGGTTTTAAATCTTCTTTTTTATTGACTAGCATTATTGCAAAGATTATTAATACATTAACTGCACCTACATAAACTAAAACTTGTGCTGCAGCTACAAAACTAGCATTTAAAAGAAGGTATAGTCCTGCTACACTCATGAACACTCCTCCAAGAAGAAAGGCTGAATAGACAATACTTTCTAGTAATACAACGCCAAGAGCTCCAATAAGGATAACTAAAGATAAAATCGTAAAACAAATAATTTGAGTTGTTATTGCAATGGACATAAATTAATGGAAATTAATTGTTTGGATTTGAAACTTTATCTTTATTTTCATTGGATTCTGGTCTCATCCAATCATAGACTTCTTCAGGTAATTTACCAACTCTAGTATCTGAAGCTGGGATTTCATGAGGGTCCATGACACCTTTAGGAAGATAGGCAAGTTCTCTTAAAGGTTTAACTGGAGGATCTGTTGTGACGTTTGTAGGTAACCTACCAAGTGCAACATTATCAAAATTTAAATTGTGTCTGTCAAAAGTAGCTAATTCATATTCTTCGGTCATTGAAAGGCAATTGGTTGGACAATATTCAACACAATTTCCGCAAAATATGCAAACTCCAAAGTCTATAGAATAATTTCTAAGTTCCTTTTTTTTGGTCTCTTTATTCATTACCCAATCAACTACTGGTAAATTTATGGGACATACTCTTACGCAAACTTCACAAGCAATACATTTATCAAATTCATAATGTATCCTTCCTCTATATCTCTCAGAAGGTATTAATTTTTCATATGGATATTGGACAGTAACAGGTCTTCTTCGAAGATGATCAAAAGTTACCGATAAGCCATTATATAAATATTTTCCAGCGTTAATTGCTTCTTTGATATAGCTATTTATTTGATGAAGGAAATTGTTCATTTTGAAGAATTTACTTAGTAATTTTATTTTAGTGGATTAATTTTAAATTTAAGTATTTTTACTTAAGTTTAACCACCAAAGAATTGAGGAAATGCAAGTTTTAAACCTGCAGTTATCAAAAGATTAGCAAGAGAAATTGGTAGAAGAAACTTCCATCCTAAATCTAATAGTTGATCTATCCTTACTCTAGGAGTTGTCCAACGCAATAATATTGCAATGAAAACTAAAAGGTATGCTTTCAATACAGTCATAACAATTCCTATTGATGCAGTGAAAACTTGTATGAAAGGTGCATTAATTGGCAAATTTAGAAACTTAGCTATTAATTCAACTGGAATAGGAAAACCCCATCCTCCTAAATAAAGTATTGATACCAATAAAGCTGAAAGGATTAAATTAATGTAACTACCAAGATAGAACAATGCGAATTTCATCCCGGCATATTCAGTTTGATATCCTGCGACTAATTCTTCTTCAGCTTCAGGTAAGTCGAATGGAAGTCTCTCACATTCTGCAAGAGCACAAATCCAAAAGACTATAAAACCAACTGGTTGTCTCCATATATTCCAACTTAGTATTCCAGCACCACTTTGTTGGTTGACAATGTCAACAGTACTTAGAGAATTTGTCATAAGTACGATAGCCAGTACGGATAAAGCTAAAGGAATTTCATAACTTATTGATTGAGCGGCTGCTCTTAAACCTCCCAATAAAGAATACTTATTATTTGATGCGTATCCGCTCATAAGAAGGCCAATTGGCTGAATACTGCTTAAAGCGATCCAAAGGAAGATTCCAATACCAACGTTACTTATTAATAGGTTTTGTCCAAAAGGAACAATTAGCCAGGAAAGAATAACTGGGACAAGAACTAATATGGGTCCTGCAGTGAAGAGAATCCCATCCGCTTTGGCAGGAATTATATCTTCTTTGACAAGCAACTTAAGACCATCTGCAATTGGTTGAAGGACGCCAAGCGTGCCAGCATATTCGGGACCTATTCTCTGTTGAGCAGCAGCAGATATTTTTCTTTCAAGCCAAACTGTTACTAAAACGCCAACAACTGCCGCTACCAAAACCAAAAGCATGGGTAGAGGGAGCCAGATTATATGAGCGATTTCGCTGGATAGGCCAAAACCTTTTAAAAATTCATTAAAACTATATTCGAGATCTAATCCGTATTCCAAAATTTTTATGTTATTTACTTAATAGATTAACTCTTCACAAACAATATGTGTGTTTTTTATGAAAAGCTGCAAATATT
>MWOQ01000036.1 GCA_002026145.1 Prochlorococcus sp. HOT208_60m_813L03
AGCAATTTATAAATGCACTTATAAACCAGCAACCATAGATAATAAATTTAATTCTTTAGAACCTGATCCTTCTTCCTCAACTGCTCCATATAGGATTTTTAATATTGGCAATAATAAAACAGTTGATTTGCTATATTTTATATCTTTATTAGAGAACAATTTAAAAAAAAAGGCAATTAAGAATCTTAAACCAATTCAACTAGGGGATGTCGAGAATACCTTTTCTGATACTAGTAAATTACAAAAATGGATTAATTTTGTCCCCAAGACTTCTATCGAAATTGGAGTAAAAAATTTTATTCAGTGGTATAAAAATTTTTACGGATAATTGAATTTTTATTTTCTAAAAATGAAAAAGTTAATATATTATTTTTAAACTTTAGAGCCATCTCCAATTCTCCATAAATTTAATTTTGAACCTGCTATTGTTCTTTCTGATATAAGTGATCTTGTATCAAAAACCCATCCATGATCACGCATTTCTTTCGCAATTTCTGTCCAATTTAAGGACTTATACTCACTCCATTCAGTCAAAATTATAACTGCATCTGCATTTTTAAAACCTTCATCTAAATTATCTATAAAACACCATTCCCCTTCATTTAAATTAAGATCAGTTGCTTTAGGTATAGAAAGATCTTTAGCAATTTGATTTGGGGATACCTTGGGGTCGTGAATATAAAGAGTTGCTCCCTCATCAAGTAAATCTTTGCAAATATTAATTGCTGAAGATTCTCTTGTATCATTAGTATTTGCTTTAAAAGAAAAACCTAAAATAAACATTTTTTTTCCTGTAACTGTTCCAAACAATTTCTTTACAATTAATTTTGATATTCTATGTTGATGCCAATTATTTAAATTCACGACGCTTCCCCAAAAGTCAGCTACCTCCTCAAGTCCGAAATATTTTGATAAGTAAACTAAATTTAAAATATCTTTTTTTAAAGCAACTCCCTCCAAATCCTGGGCCAGAATTTAAGAATTTAGATCCAATCCGATTATCAGATCCTATCGCTCTAGATACTTCTCTGACATCTGCACCAGTAGCTTCACATAATGCAGCTATTGAGTTTATGGAACTGATCCTTTGAGCAAGAAAAGCATTTGCAGTTAATTTAGCAAGTTCACTACTCCAAATATTGGTATGGAGAATTTTATTTCTTGGGACCCAGTTTAGGTATATTCTAGTTAGCGAATCTATCGCTAATTTATTTTCGCCACCTATAAGAACTCTATCTGGATTTTCTAAATCATTTATTGCTGTTCCTTCGGCTAAAAATTCTGGATTTGACAATACATCAAAACTAGTATTTTTGTTGTTATTTGAGTTTAACTGAGACGAAGAAAGTATTGTTTTAATTACTTCTGCAGTTCTTACCGGGAGAGTACTTTTTTCTACAACTATTGTATGTTCGCTAGCATATTTTGCTACTTGTCTCGCAGATGCCTCAACCCATTTTAAGTCACTTGCCATCCCTGCTCCAATTCCTTTGGTTTTAGTTGGGGTGTTGACAGATATAAAAATCATATCTGCTGAGCTGATTTTATTTTCTATATCAGTTGAGAAATGCAAGTTCTTCCCTCTGCATCTTCTTACTATTTCTTCTAAACCTGGTTCATAAATTGGTAAATCTCCAAAATCTTTGCTATTCCATGAATTTATCCTTTCAGAATTTATATCAACTACATTAACTGTTATGTCAGGACATTTATCTGCTATAACTGACATCGTTGGACCTCCTACATAGCCTGCACCAATGCAACAAATTGTTTTAATATTAAATGTCATCCAAATATATGTATATTGATATTTTTAAAGTATAAACCTTAATTCATAATAGAAAAAAATAGATGAATAATTTTTATTAATTCTAAGTTTTTAAAATGTTCATTTTTAAGAAAATGGTTTATAAAATAGTATTTTATTAAATTTAATATTTTAAATAATAGGTTTTATAAATTTAGTTATTCATAATAATCTCTATGAAATTTTTATTTAATATTTAAAACATCTATTATCCTAAGAATATTTGAAAAAGTATATTAATTTCTCCCATAATTATCTTCTAATCTAATTATGTCGTCCTCTTCAAGATAACTCCCGCTTTGGACTTCTATTATCTTTAATGGATCGTTTAAAGGATTCGATAATCTATGGATAGATCCTGAGGGTATATAGGTACTCTCATTTTCTTTAAGCGTCAATTCCCTATTATCAATTTCAACTTTTGCATTTCCTTTAACTACCACCCAATGTTCAGACCTGTGAAAATGTTTTTGTAAAGAAAGACTCTGGCCTGGAAGAACAGTAATAACTTTTACTTTCCAATTCTTTTCTTCAGAAATGGAGATGTAATTTCCCCATGGCCTATAAATTTTTTTATGATCTCTACCTTCTGAAATATTTTTTGCAGACAGCTCTTTAACTATATCTTTTACTTTTTCTGCTTTATTTTGATCGATAATTAGAGTCGCATCATCAGATTGAATTATTATTAAGTTATGAAGTCCTAATCCATAAATTAATTTTTCATTACTTTCTACGTAACAATTTTTAGAATCATTTAGTAAAACATTACCTTTTACATAGTTTAAATTTTTATCTTTTTTAGAAACTTTCCACACAGAATTCCAATTACCGATATCACTCCATCCCGCATCAAGCGGCAATACAGTTCCAAGTTTTGTATTTTCCATAATCGCTATATCGAAAGAAAAATTTGGGACGTTCATAAATTTTTTTTTATTCAATCTAAGGAAGTCTAAATCCGAATTCATCTCATCAAGACATTCTTTGCATTTGAAATACATATCTGGAAAAATTCTTTTTACTTCGTTTAAAAGATGGCTTGCTTTAAAAAGAAAAATACCACTATTCCAAGTATAGTGTTTATCTTTTATCAGCTCCTTTGCAGAATTAAAGTCAGGTTTTTCGATGAATTTCTCAATTTTTAATGCCTCCAAAGTTCCTTTTTGAAATGATTTATTAGATTTTATGTATCCATAGCCAGTGGCGGGATATGTAGGAACTACTCCAAAAGTTACTATTCTTCCTTCACTAGCATATTTAGTACCATGATCAATTGTCTTCAGAAAACTCTCAGAATTTGTAATTTGATGATCTGATGACAAAATTAAAACTAGAGGATCACTATCATCTCTTAAAGCCTTTAATGCAGATATTACAATTGGAGGACAAGTATTTCTTCCAAAAGGTTCAAGTAAAATTGTATTTGGTTTTGTATTTATTTCTCTCATTTGTTCAGCAACAATGAATCTGTGGTCCTCATTACAAATTATTATTGGCTGTATAATCCGATTAAGGTTGATTAATCTTCTATGAGTATTTTGTAATAGGCTATAATTTTCTGCTGAGTTTATTGGAAGGTATTGTTTTGGTAGGCTTTCTCTTGATA
>MWOQ01000037.1 GCA_002026145.1 Prochlorococcus sp. HOT208_60m_813L03
TGATAGTAAAGAAGGTAAAGTAGGCGATGATTTATTGAATGCAAAAAGAGATTTTGTTCAATATTTTGATATTAAATCAAGTGAATATACGGGGACGGAAAAATATGGCCTTAGCTCGATAGTGGTAGAAGGGATTGTTAAAAATAAAGATAATGGACAAAAATCAGGATTCAATAAATTAAGAGCAAATATACAAGTAAATAATGATACTCCATATAGAGGATTTGGTTTTTTATCTGCAGGAGAAAATGAATTAGATGGCGATAGTTCTTTATTTCTTGGAAATTTAAATATTGTCTCCAGAGAAGATGATCCAGTGGGATCAATTATTTGGAGAAGAAACATTATAGATGAGAGAGATTGCTTCAAAATCATAGAAAAGGCTAATGCTAGCAGTACTTCTCTTCCTAATTCAGGTAATGGTGGATTATGGGTTCAGCCTCTTGGGTTGCCTAAACAACCAAGATTAAAAAAAATACATGATGTACAAGGCGTTCTTTTGTGCACCCCATTAAATTTAAAGAGGCTCCCCACAAATTGTCAATTGCCCAATTCTAGTGGGTCTTCTAACTACAGAATTACCTCAATCTATGCATCAACAGCTAACTCAAGGTTTGAGGTAACAACTTCAGACTCAAAACCAATAACTCTTGAAATATTGGGCGATATAGATGTAAGTAATAATGGAATATTTTGTCACTTTGAAGAGGGTAGTAATGTTTGTGGTTCAGGTAATCCAAAAAATTTAACTATCTTATTTAAACAAGAAACAAAGTTGTCTGGGAATAAAACTTTTTGCAGCAATGATAATACTAAAGGGGGCGTAAGATTAGGAGTAAAGAAGGTTATTGATTTATCAAAGTCTAGTTTTGATAATGACAATTTACCTGGAAGTAGTATTTTTATAGATAACACAGGTTGGTCATCCTCTGAAAGGTTTGGAGCTTTTTTATTGGGACCTAAAACAACTTTCATTTCCACATGGGCAAAGAGCCCTTGGGTTCAATATACAGAATCAAATCTTAATAGTGAAACTGTTCGAGCGCCAATTATAGTCTCACATAGAGGAACATATGGTTGGATTTTAGATTCGTCTGGAGGGAGAGATAATCGCTGGCATGACAAAATGACAAATCTTATTCTTACTAAAGATGGCTATTTAATTCCATATTTGAATTTTAATGAAGGTGGGAATTCCCTAGAAATTGTTGGAATTGGTTATGATGAAGAATATCAAAATTATTCCCGCACATCAGAACCTAAGTCAGGTAAATTTTTAATATATAACGTAGAAAATAATAATTATTACCTCAGAAGTTTTAAAATTACAGATAATTTAAACCCTAGTAATAAGAGAAGTAGCTTAGGATTTTTTCCATGGGCAGCAGCTGTAATGGAAGATGAATTGATACTTTTAGATAATTCTGCGAACTTAAACCAAGGTGAATCTAAGAATTTGCTTGATCAATATAATATAAAGTTAGAGCCTAGGGCTGATAACAGAACTAAAAGGTTCTCAGGCGCTGCTTGGGTAAAAAATTTATGTTTTGATGAAAATTCAAGCCAAACCTGGGAATTTGATGACCAATTTATTGATGGGATTAAATCTAGGTATGGAAACGACTTTAACTATGGAGTTAAGTTTTATAGAGGCAGATCCATTATTCTTTGGGATACACTAAAAGATTTTGAAAGTTAATATGCAAAAAAATGAGGATTTTTATTTAAAAAAAAATTACTCCTCAGGCTTTGGATTGGTTGACTCAATTGTAAGTATTTCATTATTGGGAATAGTTTTAAGCTACTCGATTTACTTTGTAACCAAGAGAATGGATTTATTATTTAGCTCTAATATTTATAGGTCCATTAATAAGGAAATTAAGAGAGATATTGATTTGTTGAGATCTGATATGTGGGCTATGGGCCTTGATACCACCAAAAAGAAGTACCTTATTGAACAGAACTCTTGTATTGACATATCTGAAAAAATTTTAGGTTTACCAAATTGGGATATTAATGTAACTAGACCTGGTCTGAATTCTCCTGCTCCCCCTTCTAGTAATGATAAGAGAATTCAATATTGGTGGCCTAATCAAGATAAAGGAAAAATATTTAAAGGAAGAGGAGTTCTTATAGTTAGAGAACTTGACATTAAATCATTTAATAAAAATAATAATTTAGACCAAAGCATCTCAAATATTAATTATAGAGTCAAATGGAATGATAATAATTTGCACTGGATTAGTATTGATTTGGGAGCTGAGGCTCATAGTTGGTGCTTCTAATGAGGTTGCTAAATAAAAAAATAAGAAACAGCAAGGGTTTTAGTCTTTTAGAATTAATAGTCTGTATAAGTATCATCTCAATAACTTCTTCATTTGTTATCCCTTATTCCTTAAATTGGCTTAGAAAAGAAAAGGTAAATGCTTATACAAGAGAACTCTCTGAATTCTTTAGATTAATTAGATTAGAGGCAAGGAGATGGGGATCTAGCTGCTTTATTTATACAAATAGTTTTGATTATGACTCCATTCGTGATGATAAAAAATATATGGGTTTTGTAGTGAATTGTAAATATACTTCAACGCCTTACGATAGTTCAAAAATGAATGTAGGAAGGATTCAAGAATTGGTTCCAGCGTTAGACAATTCTTTTTTTCAAGTTGTAAATAATAATTTTCAAGTGACTCCCAATGGAAGGATATCAGCCTCAAAACCAATAGTTGTAGTTATAGGTTCTAAATACCATAAAACAAGGCCAAAAATTTTAAATTGTATTACGGTAAATATACCTACAGGTCAAATCAAAAAAGGGAAATTTAATACAAATTCTTGGTTATTGGATAATATGCCTGTAAGTCAATTATCCAGTAACGCTATTCTTACTCCTGAAAGATGTAAATTTTAATGAAATTCAAGAATTACTTTAAAAAAGAAAATGGATTTACATTAGTTGAACTAATCCTAGCTTCTTCAATTTCACTATCTACAATTATGGTGGGATATTTTGTTCTTAAGAATATCATTGAAGGAAATAAAATAGATGAAATTCAGTTTGGATTAAATTCGCAATTAAATGATGCTTTAGATTTTATTATTGATGAAGTAGAGAGTGGTGAAAGAATAATTGATAACGAATCGGATATAAGGTCTTTAAATAACAATTGTTCATTCCCTTCAGGTAGTGAATTTATCTTTGGAATAAAGTTACCTAATCAAGCCTTAGCAAAAAGTGATTATATAAAAGAAGGAGATCAGTTCAACTTAAGTCAAATTGATTGTCCAATAGTATATTCTTTAAAACAAAGTACGGACGAAGAAAACGGTCCATATGAATTAATGCGATATGGTCCTCAATTTAATGCAAAAGGTTTTTATTTATCACCTTCATTTAATGATTTTAAGAATTCTACTATCCTTGAAAATATATCTTCAAATGACAATTATCAAAAAATTGAGTGCAATACTTCATGGCAGTCCCTCAAAACTTTGCGTGGTTTTTCTTACTGTATCGATAAATTTAATAAGGCAATAGAAATACAAATCAAAGTAGAGGATAATAAAAATAAAATTGCAAATAATCCGAATACTTCATTACTTTCTTCAGGTGGATTTAGCAGAGTTCAAGACTCATCTCAAATTAGTTTAATTCCACCTCGATCCATTAGTGGAGGAGATGCACCAAATTGTATTGGAGGTGAATGCTGTTGGCTAGGAGTTTGTTTGAAGTCAAGAAATATTACTTTCATGCTTGATATTTCAGAAAATATGGATGATAATTTTGAGCATAGAAATGGCGAAATTATAAATGGAATATGGACTCAATCAAGTCCTGAATTTCTTAGACCTAGAATTAACGGAAAAGGTTTAATAACTTATGCTATTTCTTCACTTAAAGATCATCTAAATAGGCTCCCAACCTCTGAGAGTGATCAGGTTTATTTTCAAATAATAGCATTTAATAATACAACACAAAAATACCCTGATTCTTCCCCAATAAAATTATCAAATTCAACAAGATTGGCTGCATTTGAATTCCTTGATAATTTAACAACTGAGGGATTTTCCAAACCTTGGGATGGTTTGTGTTCAACATTAGTAAATGAATCTACAGAACAGGTCATTTTAGTTTCTAGTAGTGTGCCCTCAAATTCAGAGGGGACTTGCGCAGGCAGATCAGCATCTTCTTCAAATGATTATGCTGAAATTATCGAGGAATATAACCGTGATAGTAGAAGCTTAAATAATCAAGGCTCTTTGATAATAGATACTGTTTCCTATTTTCATAATTTTTGCGAATCAAATAAAAATTATCTGAACAATAACTGGATGGGAAGAATTTCAATGGGAGAAGAATCGCAATGTTCTTATATTAAATAGGTATATTTATGACTAAATTTTTTAATCTTGAAGGGAATTAATAAAATCAATAGATTCTTTATTTTTAAGTTGCATATCGTAGTTTTTTAAATTATTACCTGTATCTTCAATGATTCTTGGGGTTACTAAAACTATTAACTCTCTTTTGCCGATTTCTTTTGAAGTAGAACGAAATAGCGAACCCATAACAGGAATATCTCCCAAAATCGGAAACTTTACTAATGTTTCGATATCTGAATCTTGAATTACTCCAGTTAGTACTAAGGTTTCTCCATTTTTTATTCTCACAGCTCCAGTATCTAATCTTCTTGTGTTTAAAAGATTAACTTCTCCGCAATTAGTAATTGTCTGAGTTCCAGAAATTCCAGTTACAATCGGAGTCATTGCAAATGTAATAAATCTGTTTCTATCTATTCCCAGAACTTTAGCTCCAAGTTTTATACCAACCAAATCATATGTAAAATTGCAACCAGAACCTTCTACAAATGTCGCATTAACAGGTACTTGATCTCCTACTTCAACGAAGCCTTCATTTGCTAGTCTTCGCCCTATTGAAGAGCCATCACCAGCAGCACCTCCTGACTCATTTAATATTAGTGTAGGACTAGCAAGAACTTTTGTAGTACCTTTTTGAATACTTGCTGTCAGCTCACTAGTGAAAGTACCTGTTCGGGGTGTTCCAATGCCTGCTTTTAAATTTGGAGATTGAGTAATTATGTAAGGTGATCCGCTGTTAAACGGTAGAAAGTAAGATTGAGAAAATGAATCTTTATCGGTAATGTTTACATCTAAAACCTTTACATTTAAAGCAACTTGTTTTTGCCTTTTATCTAAATTTTTAAGATAAGATTTTGCTAATCTAACAATATTTTTTTCTCCAACAAGTGTAATGGTTTGAAGCCTTTCATCTGTAGTTGCTATTAAACCAACAAGAGGACCAATATCAGCTCCGTATGTTTTTACTTTTGTTTCTGATTCTGAGGTAGTAGTTGAAGAAGAAGCCCCACCTTGAATACTTTGTGACTGAGAGGCACCTTCAGTAACTGAGGTACTTACAGTAAAAGTTTTAGTAACGCTAGCTCCTAAATTTGCAAGATAATCTGCAGCTGAACTAGCCGTGATTTGATTTAGTTGGATTATTGATGTTTCTCTATAAGTAAAGACTGTATTACGTACATTTGGCCCTACGTAAATTACATTGTTATAGATTTTAGCTTGTAATCCACTAGCAATAATAACTGCATTAAATGCACGTCTAAAATTAACATTTTTCATATTCAAGGTTATTAGTCTTTGATCATCAGCCTTACCTGAACCTTGTTGCTCCTTATTAGTTGGATCATTTTTAATCCAGACGTAACCGTAAGATCCCAATTTAGCCAGATATTCGAACGCTTTTTTGGCAGGAGTTTTGTTTAGGACTATTGATATTTTGGGACCTTTAATGTTTAGTAAGTTTGGATTTGCAATAGGGTAGGAGTCATATATATCAATATTGTTAGATTGATCTTTATTATCTGCTAGAAAAGTTTCTTTATGATTAGTTGTCTTTTCATAAAAATTTTCGTTTTTAGTAAAGTCGTATCTGTTACCAATAAAGTTTTTTTTTATTTAATGTATTCGCATTAAGATCAATATTTAGGCTTAATATAATACCTGCAAAAGAATAAATAGCTAATTTTCTTATAACCATGAATGGTTTTATTTATTATTTTAGCTAAGTCTTAATAATTAGCTATTTGTTTATGAAAATAAATAAATTTTAGAAATCATTCAAAATAAAAAATTACCTTAATGGTAATTTAATTACTAGATTTGCTTTTACAAATCCACCTTTTATAAGTTCTTCATTATTCTCTTCGATAACTTCAATACAACTGAGTATTATAGTGAGGTCATAGTTTTGGATAGAATTAAGAAAGGAAATAATATTAAGATAGTTGCCGTAAAGTTTTAATTGGTATATTGCTTCATTAATATTTTTTATTTGATTTAGAACTATTTTTTTTTGTAATAAGGTTTTTTGATATTTGATTAACTTCAGATATTTTACAAATAGATTCTTTTTTAGTCTTATTAATTGGTGAAAAAAAATCAATCCTTACGGATGTAGATTTGGATAAATCATCAAATAGGTTTGTAAGGTATATTAGTTTATCCTTTTCAATTATTGATGATTTAATTTCAGCCATTGAAGAATTAATTTTTTTATATTTTTTTTTCATAGTTATAAGTTCATTATTTAAATTTGGTAAATCTTGACTTTCTTTTATATATTGTCTTGATAATTTATATTTGGAATTGAATGCTTTAATATTTGGGATAAGCAGAAAATAAGTGAATGATGAAAAAATTAAAAAACCTAAAATTGGCTTCAAATAGTTTGATGATTTTAAATACGAAATAATATCCTTGGAATTAAGATTTTTAATGTC
>MWOQ01000038.1 GCA_002026145.1 Prochlorococcus sp. HOT208_60m_813L03
ACCTGATCCCCCACACAATATTACTGGTAATATACTTTCTTTTACCATGATGAAAAATAAATATTTCTCTAAGCTTTAATTATTAAATAATACATTGTTTTTGTTGAAAATCCTTAAATATTCAAGTTAATATTTAATTTAAATAATTAAAATTAATATATTTAGAAATTATAAATATATTAATTTTAAAATATTAATCTAAAAATATTTATGCGTATTTTTAACATTATTATTTGAGTTTTATGAATAAGAAAGTTCTAATTTCTGGAGGAACTGGTTATATAGGAAGTCATATAAGCTTACAGTTATACAAACTTGGCTTTGATGTACATATTGTTGATTCCTTTGTAAATTCTCCTGGTAAAAATCTTGAAAATTTAAAAAATTTTAGTAATAAGGATAAAAATTTTAAAAATAGAATTTTTATAAATGAAGGAGATATTAGGGATAGAAAGTTTTTAGATGAATTGTTTTTAGATATTTCAAAGAGAAAGGAAATGTTTCTTGCAGTTATTCATCTAGCAGGATTGAAATCTGTTCCTGAATCTATTTCAGATCCTTTGAGGTATTGGGATGTAAATGTAAATGGGACTATTAATTTATTAAATGTTATGAAAAAATATAATTGTAAGTCAATAATTTTTAGCAGTAGTGCAACAGTATATGGAAATGTAAAGGAAACTTTTTTAAGAGAAGATTTACCTTGTAATCCATGTAATCCCTATGGAGAGACTAAGGTTGTAATTGAAAAAATCCTTTCAAATATTTTTACTAGCGATCCAGATAATTGGAGAATTTGCAATTTGAGATATTTCAATCCAGTTGGAGCAGATCCATCGGGTTTGTTTGGAGAAAAATTCTCTTATAATCCAAGTAATCTTTTCCCTTATCTCAATTTGGTGGCAGGTGGAAAAAAGAAATATTTAAGAGTTTTTGGTAAAGACTGGCCTACTAAAGATGGCACAGCAATAAGAGATTATATTCATGTTTGCGACCTTTCTTATGGTCACATATTGGCAATGAATTATCTATTATTTAAAAAAAGTCAAATCTTAAATCTTAACCTTGGTACTGGTAAAGGCACTACCGTTCTTGAATTAATAAAAACATTCGAAAGAGTAAATAATTGTACAATAAAATATGAGTTTGAGGATAGGCGGCCAGGGGATGTATCTTCTTTGATAGCTGATAATAATTTATCAAAAAAAATTTTTAAATGGTATCCTCAAAAATCTATTGAAGAAATGTGTAAAGATAGCTGGAATTGTTTTATTAAAAACAAGTATGCAATATAGTAAATTATAAATATCTTTGATTAAATTGATTTAGCTTGCCAAACATTGATTTAAACGGACTTGAATATATTCTCTTATTAATTTTAATAGTAAGTTTCTTAGGAACTTTAGTTTTAATTCCACTTACTAAAGCTTTTGGTGAGAAATTTAATATTAGCGATGTCCCAAACAAAAGGAAATTACACACTAAATCGATAGTAAGACTTGGTGGAGTGCCAATATTTATTGGATTTTTGTTGGGATTATTATCTGTCTTTTTTACTGGAGGTCTAGAACCTTATTCATTGGAAAATATCAGTTCATATGGGAGAATTTTAATCCTTATGGCTACTGCAATATTTTTTCTTGGCTTATTTGATGATTTGTTTAAATTATCTGCTAAATTCAGACTAGTCTTTCAATTTGTAGTTGCTTCTATAGCTTGGTTAAATGAACTAAGAATTGATTCTTTGGATTTAAGTTTTATAAATCAAAATTATTTCGAATTACAATTACCGCTAATTATCAGTTTTCTAGTAACCATTTTTTGGATTGTAGGACTCATAAATGCTTTTAATTGGATGGATGGGGCGGATGGTCTTTTATCTGGATTATTGATAATTTTATCAATTTCTTTTTTTATTATTGAATATTCAAATGGAGTGCAATATTTAGTGTGTATCTTAGCTTCTTTAATTGGATCCGTTACAGCATTTCTCATATTTAACTATAATCCAGCAAAAATTTTAATGGGTGATTCAGGATCGTATTTTTTAGGTTTCAATTTGGCAATTATAAGTTTTATATCTTCAACAGATGCTAAAGAGGCTTTTGATTTTAAAGTTGTTTTTTTAATTATGTTTATCCCAATAGCAGATATGACTTATGTAATTCTTAATAGAATAAGAAAAGGTAAAAGCCTTTTTTATCCTGATAAAACACACTTTCATCATAGATTATTAGCGAGTGGACTTAACCAAAAAGAAACCGTAAAAATCATATGGGGTTTAGCTATTCTTTTATCAGTTATTGCTCTTGTTATTGAAAATATACTTAACCCGATATTTATGATCTATGCATTAATTGTTTATTATTTTTGCGATGTAAGATTAAAAAGAATGGCTAAAAGAATATTTATTGGCAAATGAAAATTTACCACTTATTTTTTTAGAAAAAAAATTCATTTCTGAATAATACTACTTTTTAAAGCAAAACATACACTTCCTCCAGAAGTAAATAGGTGAAAATAGCCATGATTTTTAAGTTTCTTAATAAGTAATGGTTGCCCGCCATAGTTTTTATTATCCTCAAAAAGAATTACATCAATTTTGAATTTATTTAAATTTATGGCAGTTACTATATCAGTATCTAAACCTTCAATATCAATATTTAGAAAATCAACTTTTGGCAATTTTTCTAATAAAGAATTTATATCGATTGAAGGAACTTTATCAATCACATAATCTCCTCTGCCATTTTGCTTAAGATACTCAGCGGTATCTAAATCAAGTGTATCTACATCTGACCAGCCTCTTTTTGAAAAGAATTTATATACATTAATTAAACTTTTCTCCTGTTTATATGGTACGACGGCTGAATGTATAGTCTTCACCTTTTTACCTCTTAAAAGCTTAAATACATTTAATTTATATTGGTCTAAATCAATTGCAACTCCTTCCCATCCAGATTGATGCAGGAGACAAGTATTTGATATCCATCTAGGATGAAATGCACCAATATCTAGATAAAAACCTTGTGGTCTTCTTCCAAAAAATGCATGAACTATAATGTCTTCACCTTTTTGGGAAAAAGATTTTTGAGGACGTTTTATGATTCCATAAATCGTAAATAATGTCCTAAATATTTTTATTGGCAATATTTTTTCTAAAAGAATTCTTATTTCCCTTTTTTTTTTCAAAATAGATTTAAATCTCATCTGCATTATATTGTTATTTTAACTGAGAGAAATAGTTTTAATATATTCCGAATTTTCAGAATAAAACTTTGCAGCCTCTTCAACTTCATTTTTTTTTATTTTCAAAATATTATTATTACTTTTTTTAAAAAATTCATAAAGATCTACGTAGTAACAAGTTATATTTTCTCTGAATAAAAGTTTTAAAGACTTTTGCAAGGTTGATCCTAAGCCACATATATGGGCTGGAATTTCTTGAATCTGAGTAAAAACTATTTCAAGTGGCAGATCAAACTGAAGGGTATTAATTCCTTTTTTGTTGAATGTTAATAATTTTTCTTTTGAAGTAGATCTTTTACCAACGTAATACATTACTTTTCCTTTTTTATTCCAGTAATTTCTAGCTGCAATTATTAATTCTAATTCTTCTTCTAATTTAAGAGCTCCTTTTTCAACCATTCGTGTACCAGTAAAAAATACCTTCTTATCAATAAATTTAATATTTTCAAAATTTATATTTTTTCTTAATTCATATAAATTATTCATTACTATATTTTTACCAATAATTTTATCAGTTTTACCAATAATTTCATCAGCGTAGATGGTAAATATTTTTATAGGAGATTTTAAAATTCTTTTATATGAATTTCCAAAATATAGAAACTTTGTAATCACACCTCTGGTATATCTATAACTTGAATTTGGGAGGAAAATATTTTTAGATATGAATTTATCATAAGCTACAATTGTATAAAATCCATCATCTATGAGGATAAATTCTGAATATTTAAAAAAACCTTCTTAATGAATGCATGAATGTATTTCT
>MWOQ01000039.1 GCA_002026145.1 Prochlorococcus sp. HOT208_60m_813L03
TAAATCTGGTTGAATTAATGATGGTTTTTTTAACCAATTTTTCATATCATTGATTCTTCTTGAAATCGATTTTGAATCTTCATATTTGCTCTCGATCATTTTTTCTAGCAGGCAAATATTGCTTCTTAAGTACTCTTGAACAGTTTCTTGGGATAAAAGTATCGTGCTACCAGCGCATGACCGTTCTGCAGTAGCATCAGTAAGTTCAAAAGCTTGTTCAAGTTTTAGGTTTGGTAATCCTTCAATTTCCATAATTTTACCGTTGAAAATATTTTTCTTATTTTCTTTCTCAACAGTTAAGAGTCCTTTTTTAATTGCGAATAGAGGGATTGCATTTACTAAATCTCTCAGAGTAATTCCTGGTAATAATTCTCCCTTAAATTTAACAAGTACCGATTCGGGCATATTTAATGGCATTGATCCTATTGCAGCGGCAAAGGCAACAATGCCCGAGCCTCCAGGAAATGAAATGCCAAGAGGAAATCTAGTATGACTATCTCCACCTGTGCCAACAGTATCAGGAAGAAGCATTCTATTAAGCCAGCTATGAATTATGCCGTCTCCAGGCTTAAGAGCTACTCCCCCTCTTTGAGATATAAAATCAGGTAATTCTTTATGTGTAACTAGATCTACTGGTTTAGGATATGCCGCTGTATGACAAAAACTTTGCATCACTAAATCTGCAGTAAATCCTAAACAAGCTAGTTCTTTTAGTTCATCTCTAGTCATTGGCCCAGTAGTGTCTTGACTACCAACTGTGGTCATGATTGGCTCACAGGTCATTCCTGGCCTAACTCCGTCTAAACCGCATGCTTTGCCTACTATTTTTTGAGCTTGGGTATAGCCGGCATTACTTTCGGTTAGATTTTGTGGTCTGGTAAAAATTTCACTTGGTTGATAATTTAATTTGTTTCTAATTTTGTCTGTAAGAGATCTTCCAATCATAAGATTAATTCTTCCGCCAGCTTGAATTTCATCAGTAAGAGTTGATGGATACAAGTTGAATTTGCTTATTAATTCTTCAGTATTTGAATCTTTTTCAATTTTGTTAATAATACCTTTATAAGGATATATTTTAATAACATCTCCTGTTTTCATATGCGATACGTCAGCTTCTATAGGTAAAGCTCCTGAATCTTGTGCAGTATTAAAGAAAATTGGGGCTATTTTGTTCCCAATTATTATTCCACCTGTTTTTTTGTTTGGAACAAAAGCAATATCTTCTCCAATATGCCAAATGAGGGAATTAATTGCAGATTTTCTAGAACTCCCTGTTCCAACAACATCTCCAACATAAGCTATGGGTAAATTTTGTTTTTTTAAATTATCAAGAATCTTTAGTCCATCAGGTATTTTAAATTCCAACATAGCTAATGCATGCATTGGAATATCCGGGCGTGATGTAGCATGTACCGCTGGAGATAAGTCGTCGGTGTTTGTCTCCCCGTCAACTTTAAATACTAAACAAGTAATCTCTTTCTCCAAAACTTTTTTATTTTTAAACCATTCTGCATTTGCCCAACTATCTACAACCTCTTTTGCATAAATATTACTTTGAGATAATTCATAAATTTCATTGGCTGAGTCGTAAACAAGAATAATATTTTTTAAAACTTCTGCCGCTTTTTTAGCAAGTAAACTATTCTCTCCTCTAAGTATTTCAACTAAAGAATTCACATTATATCCGCCTATCATTGTGCCTAGTATTTCAATTGCTTT
>MWOQ01000004.1 GCA_002026145.1 Prochlorococcus sp. HOT208_60m_813L03
GAATTTGATAATTCTATTTTTGATATAAATTTTTCCATTCTAATAAATGATTCTGAAATCCCAATTAATATTGAAGGTTCAATACCTATAAATAAATCTGATAAATTAGATCTGAGATTAATTGGGAATGGAAAATTTATCGAATTAATAGATATTTTTGCTGATGAATACTTTACCTTTAAAGAAGGTGATGTAAATCTAAGAATGATTCTAAAAGGAACCTTAAATAAACCTCTTTTAAATGGATTTATCGTAGTTAAAGATTCTGAAATTAATTTTTTAAACAATATGATAAAAGATATTAATAGTATAATTATCTTTGATTTTGACTCTTTAGAGATCAATAATCTACAAGCGAAGGCTGAAAATTCTGGCAAAATTTTTGTAAAAGGATCTTTGCCTTTTTATAGTCAGAATGATTCTGAGAAGGCAGAAATTAATTTGATAACGAATAGATTTAATTTAAAGAAAGATAATTTTAATTTTTTAA
>MWOQ01000040.1 GCA_002026145.1 Prochlorococcus sp. HOT208_60m_813L03
TTTTGAAAATATGGAAACCCTTCAGGAGACCAAAGCCATCCATCAAGTTGATTTAAATATTTTTTATCATTAAAAGCTGGCAAAGGCGATGCAACCCAAATCCCCCCATGTTTATAATTCTGAGATAAAAAATCTTTTTGAATAACCTCTAAAGAAGCCCACCACATTCTTCTGGATGTATCATCATCCACATATATAGTTTGAGCTCCTTTAATCAAAAGGCCTTGAATTTTTTTTATAGTTATGTGTGATTTCATCAACTTCTTAGTGATCTAGAACGTTTCAATATAGAAAGAACAAATCCAATAGATATAAAGTTAGTCATTAATGACGTTCGACCATAGCTCATAAAAGGAAGAGGAATTCCAGTAACTGGTCCTAATCCAATAGTCATAAATAAGTTAATAATTATTTGGAATAAAAAAGTTGATGCTATTCCAATAACAATTAGAGATTCAAAGTTAGTCCTAGCAATTGTTGCAGTATTAATAAGTTTTTTAATCAAAAAAAAGAACAACAATAAAACTATTATGCACCCCAAAAAACCCAATTCTTCGCCTAATGCACTAAATATAAAATCAGTATGTTGTTCTGGTATAAATTGCAAATTAGTCAGCTTGCCTTTTAGCAAACCATTCCCAAATAATCCTCCAGAACCAATTGCAATTTGACTCTGTATCAAATGATATCCACCACCTAATGGATCTCTATTTGGATCTAAAAATAAAACTAATCTATCTTTTTGATATTCTTTTAAACCAAATTGCCACAAAATTGGGGTCAATTTTACTACTAATAAATGGAACGAAATGGCGAGGGCAGAAGAAATAATTTTATTTTTCGATGATCTATAAGCAAGATATCCTATAACTGGAATCCAGAAAATAAGAAGATTTGGTAAGGTTAAATATAATATAGATGTGACAATACAAAAAACTAATATCAAAATCCACTCTATGGGCATTTGCGACCAATAAAGCATAACACCTGTCAATACGAGTAAAACTAAAGAGGTGCCTAAGTCGGGCTGAAAGAAAATTAATAACCAAGGAATAACTACTACTAATAAGGGCAATACTAAATCTCTTATTGTTAAAATTATTTTTTTGTCGAGTACTAAAGCAAGAGTTAATACAGTACTTAATTTAGCTACTTCTGAAGGCTGAAAAGAAAAAATACCCAAATTTAGCCATCTTTGAGCTCCAGAAACTGAGATCCCAAAAAAATAAATTAGTAATAAGGATAATAAAGTACACAAATAAAATGGGACCAAATACTTTCTAAGTCTTTCTAACGGTATATAAGAAATAAAAAATGCTAAAAAATAACCTAAAAAACCAGTAACGATATGACTTGAATAATTCGATACTAAAAAATCACCTTGAATACTTTTTATTAATAAACCCGAAATAATAACTAAAAAAAGGGGAATTAAAAGTAGTGGAGAAAATAAAAGACCTCTATTAAAGTTGTCTTTTTTTGGTAAAAATCCTCTCTTATTTAATAAAGAAATTCTCCTTAACATCAATTATCTAATAACAAATTGTTTTTTAATTAATTGAGCTAAATTACTAAATGCAATAGAACTTTCTTTATTGGGCTGGCTTATTGAAATTGGTACACCTTTATTGCTTTCATCAACCAGAGGTATTTCAATAGGAATTTGGGCTAATAATGGTAAATCATTTTCTTTAGCTAATGTTTGTCCACCACCTTTACCAAAAATTTCATATTTTTTCCTTGGCATATCTGGCGGAATAAATACTGACATATTTTCTACAATTCCCAGTAAACGCACTCCCAGTTGTTTAAACATTGCTAATCCCCTCCTTGCATCTTGCAAAGATACTTGTTGAGGAGTAGTGACAATAATAGCTCCAGAAATAGGAACAGATTGAGAAAGGGATATTTGAGCATCTCCTGTTCCTGGAGGCAAGTCAATAACTAAAAAATCAAGATTATTCCATTCAACTTGATACAAAAATTGTCGGATAATACTATTAAGCATTGGTCCTCTCCATATAACTGGCTGACCTTCTTCTATGAGGAAACCCATTGATACCAAAGAAATTCCATATTTATTTATTGGTATTAACCTTTGATCACTACCACTACCTTCTGTAACCTTTGGATTCTGTTCAGCGACCCCCATCATTGAGGGAGTATTAGGTCCATATATATCCGCATCCAGCAAACCAGTTTTTAAGCCTAATTTAGCTAGAGAACAAGCGAGATTAACTGCAATGGTACTTTTCCCAACTCCACCTTTACCACTACTAACAGCTATGATATGTTGAATTCCATCAATCTTTTGCAACTCAGGAGCATTACTTTGAGTTTTAGATTCTGTTTGGGAAGGATTATTATCTATCTCTATTTGAACATCATCAATATCTTCAAAATCCAGTAGTACTTTTTTAACCTCTTGCACAATTCTATCTCTCTGAGAATTTGCAAATGATGGTAATGATAATGTTACGATTACTCTCGGTATGGTTACTCTTACGTTTTTAATCCAAGCTAATTCAATTACATTTTTCCGTGATCCAGCATCTAGAACTTTTTGTAAAGCAAAATTCGCATCTTCTATTGTGGTCATTAAGTTTTTAAATATTTTGGCGAGGTAGTCGACTGTTAAAAAGATTAAGAACTATGTCGAACTATCAAATAATAGGCAATAAGGACCCCCTAAGAGAAATTATAAAGGGAAACTTATAATTAACCAAAAAAATTTTTTTCTTCAAGATTTACTAAATACATGTTGAAAGAACCTCCTAAAAACTCGAGAGAAAAAACTAAAAATCTCTTATTAACTCTACAAGACAAAATTTGTTCAGGACTTGAAATTGTAGATGGCAAAGGAAAATTCACAGAAGAATCATGGCTAAGAGACGAAGGCGGTGGTGGAAGATCAAGAGTATTGAAAAATGGTTCTATTTTTGAGCAAGCAGGAGTAAATTTCTCAGAAGTGCAGGGAAAAGAATTACCTCAATCTATAATCTCTCAAAGGCCCGAAGCAAAAGGTCATGAATGGTTTGCTACGGGAACTTCTATGGTTTTGCATCCTAAGAATCCCTATATTCCTACAGTTCATTTGAATTATCGATATTTCGAAGCTGGACCTGTTTGGTGGTTTGGGGGAGGTGCAGACTTAACCCCTTTTTATCCTTATCTTTCTGATGTACGGAATTTTCATAACGAGCATAAAAAAGCTTGTGAGAAAGTTGATCAAGATTTGCATAAAGTTTTCAAACCTTGGTGTGATGAATATTTCTTCTTAAAGCATAGAAATGAATCTAGAGGCATAGGAGGTATTTTTTATGATTATCAAGATGGTTCAGGCAATATTTATAGAGGAAATAATCAAAATGGAGAGGCATCAAAAGCTTCAAAAAATATTGGCAGATCTAATTTAAATTGGGATAATTTATTTTATTTAGCCGAAAACTGTGGGCAGGCATTCCTCCCTTCATATTTGCCCATTATTGAAAAAAGAGCTTCTCAAACATATTCATCGAAGGAAAGAGAATTCCAGCTATATCGA
>MWOQ01000041.1 GCA_002026145.1 Prochlorococcus sp. HOT208_60m_813L03
TGCTTCAGTTGCCGCTGGGTTTTGCGCGGCGGCTATAGGTTCTGATACAGGAGGATCAATAAGACAACCAGCTTCTTTTTGTGGTGTTGTTGGGCTTAAACCCACTTATGGCAGAGTTAGCAGATGGGGATTGATAGCATTTGCCAGCTCTCTTGATCAAATTGGACCAATTACAAATACAGTCTCAGATGCTGCTGAGATTCTTTATTCAATTTCTGGGAAAGACACTTTTGACTCAACATGTCTTGATAAACCAGTTCCAAATTATTTGAATAATTTAAATAAATCTATAAAGGGAATAAAAATTGGAATCATTAAAGAATGTTTTGAACACCAAGGCCTCAATCCAGAAGTTAAGAAATCCGTTCTTTCTGGAGTTGAGAGATTTAAAACTTTAGGGGCTGAGATTATCGAAGTTGAATGTCCTAGATTTAACGACGGAATTGCTACATATTACGTTATTGCACCATCTGAAGCCTCCGCAAATTTAGCTAGATATGATGGAGTCAAATATGGATATAGATCGAATGAAGGTTCAAATCTTATTGATATGACATCAAAAAGTAGAGCTGAAGGATTTGGAGATGAAGTGCAAAGAAGAATTTTGATAGGAACGTATGCTTTGTCATCTGGATACAATGATGCCTATTACAAGAAGGCGCAAAAAGTTAGGACGTTAATAAGAAAAGATTTTGATAATGCTTTTAAGAAAGTAGATATTTTATTAACACCAACTTGTCCAACTACCGCTTTTTTGAAGGGTGATTTCGTCAATGATCCACTTTCAATGTATTTGTCTGATCTATTAACTGTTCCTGTTAATTTAGCCGGACTCCCAGCAATCAGCATTCCTTGTGGTTTTGATACTAAGGGATTACCTATAGGAATGCAGTTAATAGGCAATGTACTAGAAGAAGATAGAATATTGAATGCTGCAAATATTTTTGAAATTGATGCTCAGGTAATCAAAAACAGAGCTTTATTCTAAATTTGTATTAATAATTAATTTGTAATCATAAACTATAGATATTTTAGAAATTTTATCTATCTTATATATATAAATTGTTTGAATATGGGTTTCGTTCCTCTTCATAATCATAGTGATTACAGTCTGCTTGATGGAGCAAGTCAAATTTCTAAAATTGTGGAGAGAGCATGTGATCTTGGGATGGATTCTATTGCTCTTACAGATCATGGAGTTATGTATGGAGTTCTTGATTTGGTCAAGAAGTGTAAAGAGAAAGGTATAAAGCCAATTATTGGGAATGAAATGTATGTGATTAATGGTTCAATAGATGATCCTCAACCTAAGAAGGAAAAAAGATATCATTTGGTAGTCTTAGCAAAAAATCATACCGGCTATAGGAATCTCGTAAAGTTAACAACCCTTAGTCACTTAAATGGGATGAGAGGCCGAGGAATTTTTTCTAGACCATGTATTGACAAATTTCTTTTAAGTAAATACAGCGATGGTCTTATTGTTTCTACAGCATGTCTTGGTGGAGAGATACCTCAAGCTATCTTGAAAGGAAGGTTAGATGTAGCGGAGGATATAGCTCTTTGGTATAAAAAAGTATTTGCAGATGATTTTTATCTAGAAATACAAGATCATGGCTCTATTGAAGATAGGATTGTGAACGTTGAGTTATTAAAAATTGGGAAGAAGCATAAAATAAAAGTTATTGCGACAAATGATGCTCACTACATATCCAATATGGATGTTGAAGCCCATGATGCCTTACTTTGTGTATTGACTGGGAAACTAATAAGCGATGAAAAAAGGTTGAGATATACCGGTACTGAATATATTAAAAGTGAAAATGAAATGCTTGAACTTTTTAAAGATCATATAGATGATGAATTAATTAAAGAGGCAGTGAACAATACTTTGGAAATATCTGAAAAAATTGAAGTATTTGATTTGTTTGGTAAATATAGAATGCCAAAATTCCCTCTAAAGGGAGAAAAAGATTCATTTTCACTACTAACAAAATTATCCAATGAAGGTCTTTTAAAAAGACTTAAAAAAAGTAATCTTACGGAAATTGATGAGATTTATAAAAAAAGACTATCTACGGAATTAAAAATTATAAAAGATATGGGGTTCCCTGATTATTTTTTGGTTGTTTGGGACTATATCAAATTTGCTAGGGACAACTCTATTCCAGTAGGACCAGGTAGAGGTTCTGCTGCAGGCTCACTAGTAGCCTATGCTCTTCAAATCACAAATATTGATCCTGTTGAACACGGATTATTATTTGAGAGATTTTTAAATCCTGCAAGAAAGTCTATGCCAGATATTGATACCGATTTTTGTATTGATAGAAGAAATGAAGTTATTGATTATGTTACTAATCGATATGGTGAGGATAAAGTTGCGCAAATAATTACTTTCAATAAAATGACTTCTAAGGCGGTTTTAAAAGATGTTGCAAGAGTCCTAGATATTCCTTATGGCGAGGCTGATAAATTGGCTAAGTTAATACCTGTTGTCAGAGGGAAACCTCATAAACTCAATGAAATGATTGCTAAGAATTCTCCTAGCCAAGAGTTTAGGGATAAATATATTAATGATAATAAGGTCAAAAAATGGATTGATTTGGCTTTAAGAATTGAAGGGACTAATAAAACATATGGTGTTCATGCTGCAGGAGTTGTTATTGCATCAGATCCTCTAGATGAACTTGTGCCTCTTCAAAGGAATAATGAAGGGCAAATAATAACCCAATATTCTATGGATGATATTGAATCGCTTGGATTATTGAAAATGGATTTCTTAGGTCTAAAGAATCTTACAATGATTGAAAAGACAGTTTCTCTAATTAATCAATCTACCGGAAAGACAATAAATATTGATGATTTACCTCAAAACGATTGTAAAACTTTTGATCTTATTGGTAGAGGAGATCTTGAAGGTATTTTTCAACTTGAATCTTCTGGTATGAAACAGGTCGTTAAGGATTTCAAACCTAACTCTCTAGAGGATATTTCGTCCATACTGGCTCTTTATAGACCTGGTCCTCTTGATGCAGGCCTTATACCTAAATTCATAAATCGAAAAAATGGGAGCGAAAAGATTGATTTCCCTCATCCTTTTATTAAGTCAATTCTCACTGAAACTTATGGAATTATGGTTTACCAAGAACAAATCATGAAAATTGCTCAAGACCTGGCCGGTTATTCTTTGGGTGATGCTGATTTACTTCGAAGAGCAATGGGGAAAAAGAAAGTATCTGAGATGGTAAAGCATAGGAATCTTTTCGTAAATGGTTCTTTGAAGAAAGGTGTAAATGAAAAATTAGCTAATGATCTTTTTGATCAAATGGTTTTATTCGCAGAATATTGTTTTAACAAAAGTCATTCAACTGCTTATGGTGCTGTAACTTATCAAACCGCATTTTTAAAAGCCCATTTCCCTGTTGCATATATGGCAGCCCTTTTAAGCGTAAATTCTGGTTCTAGCGACAAGATGCAGAGATATATTTCTAATTGTTATTCAATGGGAATAGAAGTTATTTCACCAAGCATTAATTTTTCTGGGGTTGATTTTACTATTAAGAATAACCAAATTCTATTCGGGCTATCTGCAATTAAGAATTTAGGAGATTCTGCAATAAGAAATATAATTGAAAATCGAAATATTTTTGGAATCTTTAAGTCATTAGCAGATTTGTGCGATCGTTTGCCTTCTAATGTTCTTAACAAAAGAAGTCTTGAATCTCTAATTCACTGTGGAGCACTTGATGAGTTTTCAAATGATAATAATAGAGCTCAGCTATTGTCAGATCTCGAACATGTTATTGAGTGGGCTTCTTCAAGAAATCGCGATAGATTATCCGGGCAAGGAAATCTATTTGAGTCTAAAGAAGAATTTTCTAATGTTGCTTTTTCAGATTCACAATTAGCTAAGGTTGATGATTATTCGCTTATTGAGAAGTTAAAGTTAGAAAAGCAACTATTAGGCTTTTATTTATCTGATCATCCCCTAAAACATTTAACTAAGCCAGCAAAACTAATATCTCCTATAAGCATTTCGCAGTTAGAAGAAACAAAAGATAGAACCAAAGTCTCATTAGTTGGAATGATTCCTGATTTGAAGCAAATCACAACCAGAAAGGGAGATAGGATGGCTATTGTTCAGTTAGAAGATCTTTCTGGAAGTTGCGAAGCAGTTGTCTTTCCCAAAACCTATGCAACATTATCAGAATTTCTTTTGACTGATACTAGATTATTGGTGTGGGGGACAATAGATAAAAAAAGTGATAAGACTCAATTGATAATTGATGATTGTAGAGAAATAGATAACCTTAAACTGCTTATTATTAATCTTGAAAGTACCCAAGCATCAGATGTAAGAGTGCAAAATACTTTGAGAGATTGTTTAATTAAATTTAAACCAGATAAAGGTAGATGCGGAATCAAGATTCCAGTTTTAGCTGCTGTAAGAAATAAAAACAGTATTACCTATGTTAAATTTGGGGAACAATTTTGTATTGGTGATATCAAGGGTGCATGCAAATTATTAGAAGATAAATCATTCCAAGTTAATTTGAAATCTTTAGTTTCCTAGATTAACCATTCTCCTCAAAGTTTTGAGTTGCAGGTTTAAAGGCATCCTTTGCTCGTTGTATATTCATTGGAATATTTTCAATACCGAAAAAAGATCCTGGCTCTTTATCCCAACTAGCTGATAATATTCCAAAACTTAATCCTGCGAGACCTAATAAGAAAAACAACGCTGAAATCGCAATTGTTGAGGAAGGAGGTATTTCTGCAATATTTCTTGTAACAATAATGTAGCTAACAACAAAAACCGACATTCCTAAAATCGTCGGTATTCCGGCTGTAAAAAATATTCTTCTTGCCATTCTATCAGCAACATATTTTGGGATTCCACTTGATGTTCTCTTTGGAGTGGTTTCTGTATTGGATGTTTTTTCTAGATTAGCAAAAGCAGTTTTATCAGAATTATTTTTCTTCTTTTTATTTTGTGTCTTTTTTTTAGATTGCTTTTTTTTCATTAATTGAAATCATCCTCTGATTCCAAGTTTCTTTACAAGATCTTTGTATTTCTGAACGTTTTTATCTTTTATGTAAGTTAAAAGTCTTTTTCTTTTGCCAATCATTTTTAATAATCCTTGCCTTGACGCGAAATCATGGATGTTCCCTTGAAGGTGGTCACTAAGTTTCGATATCCTTTTAGAGAGCATTGCAACCTGAACTTCGACTGATCCTGTATCAGTTGGATGAACTTGATGATTTTCAATAAGCTTTTGTTTTTCAGCTGTATCTAATGGCATAAAATTTATTTTCCTTTAATATATAATACTATGTCATATAGCTATATTACTACTATTCTCATCTAGATAATTCATAGCTAATTTCAATATATTTTCAAATGATAAATGTTTTTCTTTTTTAACAAGGAGATCTATTTCTTTAATAATAATTGGCATAATACTCTTTATTTCTTTATTTTTGTAATTTAATGAATGAAGGCTTAACTGAATGTCCTCAATCATTTTATTAATTTCAGTATCTTTAATTTCAAATTTATCATTTCCTTCTTCTTTCTCAAATTGTACTTCACTTTTAAATTTACTTTTTAATTCTAAAATTAACCGTTCACTCATTTTTTGTCCTACACCAGGTACGGAACAAATTAATTTTTTGTTTTGTGTTTTTATTGCATAAATTACTTCTCTAATGGAAAATTTATTTAATATTCCCATTCCAATTTGAGAA
>MWOQ01000042.1 GCA_002026145.1 Prochlorococcus sp. HOT208_60m_813L03
TGGTTGAAAAAATTGAAGAAGCAACAAATATTGCGCAGGATGCTCCAGAAATTCTTAAAAAACAATTTGATAGTTTGAAAGAATCCATAATCGAAGAAGCCTCAAGAATGGAAAAAGCCGAAAATATTCAAGAAAATGATGCTACAAATGCTTATCAAGATTCCAAAATAAAAAAAGCATTAGATGAAATTGAAGGTATCAATAAGCAAATTGATCTCTTTTATAAAAACTACAAATAATCAAATTAAATGAGTTATTACATTCTTCATTATCGTTTGAAAAAATTGAAGAGAGCCTTTCTTATTTGGATAACTCTGATTTCGCTTTTAATAAAGTTGTGGATGGATAATATTAGATTTACAATTTTCCAAACTAAGAACAATGAAAAAAGTAGGGTCCAAATTAAAAGAGCTAAATGGTTTACTAATCAATTAATAAAGCTTGGTTCAGCATTTATTAAAATTGGACAATTATTATCAGCGAGACCTGATTTAATTCCTAATACCTGGGTACAAGAATTATCTAAATTGCAGGATCAAGTTCCTAATTTTTCATTTGCGCAAGTTGAAGAAACTATTAGATATGAACTAGGTTCTAAGTTTAATGAAATTGATCAAATAATATTTGATCCAGTTGGGTCAGCCTCATTAGCTCAGGTTCATAGGGCGAGTTTAAAAGATGGTAAGAAAGTAGTATTTAAAGTTCAAAGACCCAATTTAAAAGAATTGTTTATTATCGATTTGGGCATAATGCAGCAAATAGCAAGATTATTGCAGAAAAATAAAAATTGGAGTCGAGGTAGAAACTGGGTTGAGATTGCTAAAGAATGTAGAAAAGTTCTTATGAAAGAGCTCGATTTTAATTGTGAAGCACAATATGCAGCAAGATTTAGACAGCAATTTCTTGATGATAAAAATGTTGAAGTTCCTGAAGTAATTTGGGATATGAGCAGTGAAAAAGTACTTTGTTTAAGTTATCTAGAAGGAACAAAAATAAACGATTTAGAAAAATTACAATCACAAGAACTAGATTTACCCAAAATTGCAGAAATAGGTGCAATCAGCTACTTAAAACAATTAGTAAATTACGGTTTTTTTCATGCAGACCCTCATCCAGGGAATCTAGCAGTTTCAAATGAAGGTAAATTAATTTTTTATGATTTTGGAATGATGGGCAATATCTCAAATAATCTTCAAACAAGATTAGGGGGGATGGTTAAAGCTGCTGCTCTTAGAGATGCATCATCTCTTGTTAGTCAATTACAACAAGCTGGGCTAATTTCAAGAGATATTGATGTAGGACCAGTAAGAAGATTAGTCAGATTGATGCTTAAAGAAGCCTTAACTCCTCCATTTAGTCCAAATATTATTGAAAAATTATCTGGAGATTTGTACGAACTTGTTTATGAAACACCATTTCAACTACCAGTAGATTTAATATTTGTGATGAGAGCTTTATCAACTTTTGAAGGGGTTGGTAAAATGCTTGATCCAGGGTTTAACCTTGTATCAGTTACCAAGCCTTATTTAATAGAACTTATGACTTCAAATAATCAAACCCCGAACGATTTAATTAACCAATTTGGAAGGCAAGTAGGAGAACTAGGATCGAAAG
>MWOQ01000043.1 GCA_002026145.1 Prochlorococcus sp. HOT208_60m_813L03
ATCTATCCTGGAGAGCATGTTGCTTTTGTAGGGCCAACTGGTTCAGGTAAGACTACTATAATAAGACTATTATGTAGATTGTATGAACCTCAATCAGGCCAAATTTTAATCGATGATATAGATATAAAAGATATTCCAATTGCAACTCTTAGAAATATGTTGGGAGTAGTTTTACAAGATACCTTTATCTTTAGTGGAAATGTCGCAGATAATTTGAAACTGAATTCGAATATAGACAATCTTGAATTAGAAAATATTTGTAAAGAATTAGGTTTAGAAAATTTGTTAAAAAAATTACCAGAAGGTTTGAACACTTTCCTAAGAGAAAGAGGAGGGAACCTCTCTTCTGGTGAGAGGCAACTTCTTTCAGTAGCAAGAGTAGCGATTAGAAATCCGATTGTTTTAATAATGGACGAGGCTACAGCATTTATGGACCCTTCTACAGAGGCTACTTTGCAGAAAGATCTTGAGAGAATTCTGTCAAAAAGAACAGCATTAGTAATAGCTCACAGGCTAGCAACTATTGAAAGTTCTGATAAGATTTTAGTCTTAAAAGGGGGATCATTAGTTGAAGAGGGAACACATCGTGAATTGAGACTAAAAAAAGGTTTATATTTTCAGCTCTCTGAACTTCAACAAAAAGGATTTGCTAATTTTTAATGATTTTTAGAAACCAGAGCTCATCAATAATAAAATCCAACAGTTTATCTAAAGAACAGCTGATAGATATATATGGTTTAAATTCTTATGAATTCACTCAAAAAAATAAAGAAGAAATATTTATATGTAGTAAAAGTAAAGATTTAGATCTCATAGAACTAGATCAACTTTTGCAAACTGTTGG
>MWOQ01000044.1 GCA_002026145.1 Prochlorococcus sp. HOT208_60m_813L03
ACAATGCGAGCTAATTAATGATTTTGCAGTACAAATTTATGGAATACCTTTTTTAAAAAAAAATCAATATTCAACTATCCAAAATGGATCCTATTCTGAAGGTGCTAATAATGATTTGCATGCCATTGTTGGAGCAGGGACTGGCTTGGGGATTGCAAGAGGAATAATATCAGGGGAAAAGGTAAAAGTATTAGCTAGTGAAGGTGGTCATGTTGAGTACTCCCCAAAGTCAAAATTAGAATGGGATTTAAAAATTTGGCTTAAGAATTACCTAAAAGTTGAAAGGATATCTTGTGAAAGAATTATTAGCGGCACTGGTTTATCAAGAATTGCCGAATGGAGACTAAGCAAACCTGATGCCCTAAACCATCCTTTACAACAATATTTAGAAAAAATTAAAATTTTTGATGCTGCGAGAAAAGAACTACCTGAAAAAATTTGTAATCTTTCTAAAGAAGGTGATCAGCTAATGATTGAAGTTGAGAAGCTTTGGTTAGGTGCTTATGCCTCTTTATTGGGAGATGTTGCTCTTCAAGAATTGTGCTTTGGTGGATTATGGATTTCTGGAGGAACAGCGTCAAAACATTTCAAAAACTTTAAATCAGACTTATTTTTAAAACAATTTTTCGACAAGGGAAGATTAAAAGATATTCTTAAAACAATACCTATAAAAGTAATTTTAGATGAAGAGTTTGGACTTTTTAGTGCAGCTTGCAGAGCAAAAATGCTTTTAAAAACTTAAAACAAAAAAATGTCTATTCCTGAGGTAGGTAAAAAAATAAGGGTAACAGTGCCTTCCACAACTGCCAATTTAGGTCCTGGATTCGATTGCCTTGGAGCAGCATTAGATTTATATAATGAGTTTATTTTTACAAGAATTGAAGGTGGTGGAGATAGATTTGATTTAATCATGGAAAGTACGGATGGTAATCATTTAAGAGGAGGACCTGAAAACTTAGTTTTTAGAGCAGCTCAGAAAGTATGGGAGAGCGCTAATATGAATCCTTTTGCTCTTGAAGCAAGAGTTAAATTGGCAGTACCGCCTGCACGCGGACTTGGAAGTAGTGCCACTGCAATAGTTGCTGGACTAATCGGAGCAAATGCAATAATGGACTCTCCATTGTCCAAAGAAAAACTCCTTGAACTTGCCATTGATATAGAAGGTCATCCTGATAATGTAGTTCCCTCTCTACTAGGTGGGCTTTGTTTGACAGCCAGGTCGTCTTCTCAAAGATGGAGAATCATTAGATGTGATTGGCACGATTCAATAAAAGCCGTTGTAGCAATACCTGCAATTCGTCTAAGCACAAGTGAAGCAAGAAAGGTTATGCCCAAGAATGTATCTATATCTGATGCAGTGACTAATATGGGGGCACTTACTTTGTTGTTAAATGGTTTAAAAGCAGGAAATGAGGAACTGATAAAAGAGGGAATGTTTGATAAGCTACATGAGCCGTACAGATGGAAACTTATTAAGGGTGGATTAGAAGTTAAAGATGCCGCACTAAATGCAGGCGCTCTAGGATGCGCAATTAGTGGAGCTGGACCAAGTATCTTAGCTTTGTGTAAAAAAGAAAATGGGAAAAACGTCAGTCAAGCGATGGTGAAAGCATGGGAGAAGTCAGGTGTAGCTAGCAGAGCACCGTTCTTAAACGTTCAAACAACGGGCAGCCAATTTAGCACTATCTCTGATAAGTAGTTTTACTTAGGCATTTTTAATGTTATAGTCTCAAGCTAGTACAACTTCAACTAGAATAAAAAAATTATTCATTACATAAATGAATTTAGAATCTTTTCCTTGGCTATCATCTATTGTTTTACTGCCTTTAATTGGGGCATTAATAATGCCTTTCTTGAGTTCAAAAGAAGGAGAAGATAATTCACTCCCTAGAAATATCTCATTAAGTTTTTTATTTATAGATTTTTTACTAATAATCGGCGTCCTTTTTCAAAAATTCAATACTTCAGATAGCTCTTTACAACTGATAGAAAGAGCTTCTTGGTTACCCTCTATAGGCTTAGAGTGGTCTCTTGGCGTAGATGGGTTATCTGCTCCTTTAGTAGCTTTAAGTGGGTTAATTACATTTTTATCGGCTGCAGCTAGTTGGAAAATTAAGAAAAAATCTAATCTATATTTTGCTCTTTTGTTGGTACAAGCATCAGCACAGGCACTAGTTTTCCTTTCTCAAGATTTCCTATTGTTTTTCTTGGCATGGGAACTTGAATTAGTTCCGGTATATCTTCTTATTGCTATTTGGGGAGGCAAAAAGAAATTATATGCGGCAACTAAATTCATTCTTTATACAGCATTAGCTTCTTTATTAATACTCATAAGTGGGTTAGCACTTGCCTTGAGTGGAGATACCTTTACTCTGAATATTACCGACTTAACAAATAAACATGTAACGGGCAGCCTAGCTTTATTATCTTATTTAGGATTTTTAATTGGTTTTGGAGTAAAACTTCCTATCTTTCCATTACATACTTGGTTACCCGATGCTCATGGAGAGGCCAATGCTCCAGTTTCAATGTTACTAGCTGGAATTCTCTTAAAAATGGGAGGTTATGCTCTCTTAAGATTCAATGTTCAAATACTACCTGAAGTACATCTTCAAATTGCACCTGCTTTAATTATTCTTGGAATCATTAATATAATTTACGGAGCTCTAAATGCATTTGCACAAGATAATGTCAAAAGGAGAATTGCATGTAGCTCTGTAAGTCATATGGGCTTTGTGCTGTTAGGGATTGGAGCAGTAGATGCTCTAGGGATTAGCGGAGCAATGCTACAAATGATCAGTCATGGACTTATAGCTGCAGCTATGTTCTTTGTAACGGGTTCATTCTATGAGAGAACAAATACTCTTTCCATACCAAATATGGGCGGCTTAGCCAAGGTCTTGCCAATAACTTTTGCTTTTTTCTTAGCAAGCTCATTGGCCTCTCTAGCACTACCTGGAATGAGCGGTTTTATAAGTGAAATAACTGTCTTTTTAGGTATCACTAGTCAAGAAGGATTTAGCTCTATCTTTAGATCAATCACGATTCTGATTGCAGCCATAGGATTAGTTCTGACACCAATATACTTATTATCAATGTGTAGAAGAGTATTCTTTGGCCCTAGAATTCCAGCACTAGCTACAGTTAAAGAGATGAATGGTAGAGAATTGACTATTGGTTTCAGTTTATTGTTGCCTACATTGGTTATAGGTTTTTGGCCCAAAATCGCCATAAATTTATACGAATCTTCAACAAATGCTCTCAGTCAGCAGCTTACTTTGGCTAAGTTGGTTGGATTAATCCCAACTTTAGTTAATTAAATTATCTTAATAAATGGATACCTCAATTTTTAAATATGGAGAGTTACCACAATTTAAAAAATTCACTCCCGAAATCATAAGTAAACAATTTCCAGTAGTACTAGAAAAGATAACTGAAGAATTCAAAAACATAGAAAAAAATCTATCTAATTATTTGATTCAAAATGATTTAAATTGGGATAAGGTAATAAATCCTATAAATGAAGTAAATGAAATCCTTAGATGGAGTTGGGGAGTAATTAGTCACCTAAATGCTGTAAATAATTCTGCAAGTTTAAGAGATATTTATTCTAAATTTCTTCCAGAGATTATTAGCTTGAGTAATAAATTTGGACAAAGCAAAATAATTTACAATTCTTTAGTCAAGCTTAAAGAAACAAATAACTTTGATCAAATTAAAAACAGAATTTTAGATAAAGAAATTCTTGAGATGCAACATAGAGGCATTTCACTACAAAAAAATGATCAAGAAGAATTTAACAAAATTTCAGAAAAACTTGGAAAGCTATCAACTGAATTCAGTAACAATGTTCTTGATGCCACTAACGAATGGTTTTTAATATTAGATAAAAAATCTGAAGTTGATGGTCTTCCTGAGCGAGTACTTGAATTGATGGCAATTTCTGCACACAATCACTTAAAAAAAGATGAAGAAGTTAATTTAAAAAATGGTCCATGGAAATTAAGTCTAGATATTCCAACTTATACTTCGTTCATGACATATGCCACCGAGCGTAATCTCAGAGAAAAACTATACAAGGCATTCGTTAGTAGGGCTTCTAAAGGAGAAAAAAATAATTCTCAAATCATTGAAGATATATTATCTCTTAGGACTAAAAAAGCTAATCTTCTCGGTTATAAAAGTTGGGCAGAACTAAGTTTGTCAACGAAAATGGCGAAAGAAATTAAAAATGTAGAAAACCTTTTAGAAGAGTTGCGAGAACCAGCATTCAAAACCGCAAAAATTGAATTAGAAACGCTCGATAAGTTTTCTAAAGCTAATGGGTTTCCAAAATCGCAGAATATTGAGCCATGGGATATTAGTTATTGGTCTGAACTCCTTAGAAAGGAAAAGCTCAATTTGGATCAAGAGTCTTTGAGACCGTGGTTCCCACTGAATGATGTTTTGAAAGGTTTATTTAAATTAAGTGAGAAGCTTTTTGAAATTAAAGTAGTTGAGGCTACTGGTGAGGCTCCTTTATGGAATGATGACGTCTTATTTTTTAATATCCTCAATAAAGAAGATACGAAAATAGCATCTTTTTACTTGGATCCATATTCGAGGCCTGAATCAAAGAGAGGAGGGGCTTGGATGGATGAATGTTTGAATAAAAATAATGTTGGCAAAAAGACCCTCCCTGTAGCTTATCTCGTTTGTAATCAGACTCCACCATCAAAAGATAAACCTAGTTTGATGAGTTTTGAAGAAGTTCAGACACTTTTCCATGAATTTGGTCATGGTCTTCAACACATGCTTACTACTGTAAATCTTCCTCAAGCAGCTGGCATCAACAACGTTGAGTGGGATGCAGTTGAACTTCCAAGTCAATTTATGGAAAACTGGTGTTTTCATAAAAATACACTTATGAATATTGCTAATCACTACAAAACTGGAGAAAAATTATCCGATGAGAATTTTGAGAAGCTCCTAAAGAATAGAACTTTTAATTGTGGTATGGCTACTCTTAGACAACTACATTTTGCAATTACAGACCTCAGATTGCATAGTAGTATTGATAAAAACCAAGGTAAAACAGCAGATGAAATAAGAAGAGAAATTGCAAAACAAACTAGTGTTATTGAACCAATTCAAGAAGATCACTTTCTTTGTTGTTTTAGTCATATATTTGCAGGCGGATATTCTGCAGGATATTACTCTTATAAATGGGCTGAAGTTCTAAGTGCGGATGCATTTTCAATGTTTGAAGAAGCTGATCTAGAAAATTATGAAGATTTGAAATTAATAGGAAAAAAATTCAAAGATACAATACTTAGCATGGGTGGGAGCTTACCTCCCTTAGACATATTCAAACTATTCAGGGGAAGAGAGCCACAAACAGATTCCTTAATAAGACACTTAGGCTTATCTGGAGCTACATAATAATTTCATCAATTATTTTATCAACTACAGATTTATTTCTTACAAGATTTCTATGTTTATATACTTTTACTGATATTTTTTTCCCAATATTTAAATTTGTCCACCAGCCAGGGAAAACCATCAAATCCCAGTAAGTAAAGAAATTTATACACTCAACATCATCAAGAAAAAAATCATTATTCTCGAGTCCTCTCAAAAACTTACTATTTATTTTCATTTCTGATATACCTTTAAAAGGGTATTTAGGTACTAATTGAGCCATCAAAGTTCCTTTGTGAGGGGAACCTATAGATATTAATCTTCTTGTCCTTTTATATCCATTAAATTTTTGAAGCCAGTGCCTACCAATTATTCCTCCCATAGAAAATCCCAAAATATCTATTTCTTTTTCTAAACCGTATTTCTCTAAAATTAATTCGTTTAATTTATTAGTCAAATCAAGAATTGAAGTCATTCCATATGAATGCTCAAGAGTTGGGGCAAAATATTCAATGCCAATATTATCAAGTTGCGAGGTAATAGAAGAAAAAATACTTGAAGTATTCCAAAGGCCATGAATTAATATGATAGGATTTCTTTTTTCCAATACTTCAATTATTTTCAAGAATTCTTACTATTGATACCTTTCCATCGAAACCTGTGATTGGAGGATTGCATTTTGTCAAAATAATTTTAATTTTAGAAATGTTAAATTCCTGATCAATGATTTCTAAAATTGCGTTGGAATATTTTTCGATTGTATAACAATATATTTTCTTTGATTGATCTTTTAAAATTTGAACTAATTTTGAATAGTCAACTGTTTTTTTTATATCATCATTTACCGTACATTTTTCAAAATCAATCCACAAAAATATATCTAAAATAAATAGTTGTCCTAATTCCCTTTCTTCATCAAGTACGCCAACCCTAGCCCAAAGTTTAATATTCTCAATTTTTAAAAAAGTTTCCATCTTTAAAAGTTTTAAAGATCTTTATGAGTATAAATAGCCTTTCCAGATGTGAAATCATCAACTATATTCCCATCACCTTTTAGGAAATATTTATAAGTTACCAAACCTTCTAGACCTACAGGTCCCCTCGGTGGAAGAGTTTGAGTAGATATACCAACTTCAGCTCCTAATCCATATCTAAACCCATCTGCAAACCTAGTAGAGCAATTATGAAAAACACCTGCACTATCAACTACATTCATAAATTTATTGGCAGTATTTGAATTTTCAGTTATTATTCCATCTGTATGTTTTGAACTATATTTTTGAATATGTGTGATTGCTTCCTCGAGATCATCAACAATTTTTATCGATAAAATTAAATCCAAATATTCAGTTTTCCAATCTTCTAGACTAGCCTCATACTTTAACCCTAATTTAACTGATCTCTTATCTCCAATTAATTTAACATCATTAGATTTAAAGAGAGGGATGGCCTTTTCTAAAAAAGCTGGTGCGATATCTTTATGGACTAATAAAGTTTCGATAGCATTACATGCTGCAGGATATTGAATTTTGCTGTCCAAAGCGACTGATAAAGCCATATCTAGATTTGCCTCAATATCTATAAACAAATGACAAATTCCATCAGCATGGCCTAGCACGGGTATTCTTGTATTCTCCTGAATAAATTTAACTAATTCATTACTTCCTCTTGGAATTATTAAATTAATATATTTCTCAAGATTTAACATCGCCATGCTATCTTTTCTGCTTGTTAGTAAACATATTGCATTTCTATCAAGACCTGATTCATTTAAGCCTTCTTGCAACGCTTTCACTATTGAAGTATTCGTTAAATTAGCTTCACTACCACCTTTTAGCATTACTCCATTACCTGATCTTATTGCTAAAGAACTAATCTGCATGACGGCATCTGGCCTTGATTCAAAAATAACCCCTAATACTCCAATTGGGACAGTTTTTCTTTCTAAGATCAATCCCTTTGAAAGCTCTCTTTTTATTTGAACTTGACTTACAGGATCAGCCAAGTCTCCAACTTTCCTTACTCCTTCAATTCCTGAATTTAATTTTGATTTTGATAACTTTAATCTAGAAAGTAAAGCCCTAGAAATACCCTTTTTTTCTGCACTTGAATAATCCTCATTATTAGCCTCTAATATTTCTTTAGAATTTTTTTCTAGATAATCAGCCATAAAATTTAACGCTTTAATTCGAGTTTGATTTTTAGTCTGACTTGTTTTTATTGATGCCAAACGAACTTTCTCAGCTTTTTCTACAAGATCATTATCTGGTTGAGGAACTTCAAAGATATTAGCCATAATATTTTTTAATTAATTTAATAATAATTCAAATAAACGATTCTTTAAAGTAAATTTCTTTCTGAGTTAATATCTAAAAAATAATTGAACTTGACTTTTCCAATCCCCATTGGAATCATAAGAACCTAATAATTCTAAGTTTGGATTTGCCTGAAAAGTCAAAATTCCTAAAGGTGAAATATCATCTCTACCTGGAACCGTTTGAAAGGCAAAATTTATAGCATCAGTTATATCAAGCCCTACTTCCGCCACCCAAGCTTGAGAAGAAAATTCTTCATTAGAAGATGATTGACCATCATTCTCTATATCTAAATTTTCATTGGATAAAATATTATTTAATGAATCATTATTTTCAATTAACGCTGGATATAGAGATAACTGAAATCTTTCACTAAAAGCATCAGCATTATTAAGTTGAGAAATAAATGCTCTATTTATTAAATTTGCAGAGTTACCTCCAATCAAACCAATTATTTGTGATCTGTTATAACTTGGCGTGCTCCTTAATTGGATTCTTCTATTTTCATCAGCAAAAGATAATTGATCTAAAAATCCTTCATAAGATGCTTCAATTTTGATAAGCCTTGAATTGCCAATCCCAAAAGATCCCAGACCACTAGAAGACGCATTTACATCAAGATCACCTGAGATGTTTGAATCCTGATTATTTTCACTTATAGGTATTATAGAATCTGGAACTTTACTAACCAGAGAAAAATTAATAAATGGAACAACGCCACTTCTTGATGCAAATAAAATATAATTGTCTTTATTTTTATCAAGTTTAAATGGAGTGGTATATAGATTAGCTCTACCTTTTTTAAGATAAATTAAACCTCTAGCGTTTAAATCTTTGCCTACCTTTCCATTTATACTAAGGTCTAATTTGGTATCTAAATAAGCTTGAACTAATTCTGAATATTGAAGTTTAAAATCTGGACCAAGTTTTAATTTAAGATTATTAAAACTCAAATCATCCAAATAATTAGGCAAAGTTTCTCCCAAAAGAACAGAATTCAAGATTGTTTCATTTGAAATTATTTCAATATTTTCATTATTATTCCAAAAGAGTTCTGGCCAATCTTTTTTATCCTCTTTTCGTATAGGATTATTTTCTTTTTTATTATTTTGATTGCTGCTATTAAAATTAATAAATCCATTATTAAAAGATAAAG
>MWOQ01000045.1 GCA_002026145.1 Prochlorococcus sp. HOT208_60m_813L03
CATCGGAAATAATAAAAAGATTTTTAAAAAAAATAAAAAATAAAAATATTGAAGTTTTGCCTTTAGTAGGAAATGGAGATGCATTTAATTCCATAAAATCAAAGAATTTTCGTAAAATAGGTTATTTAAAAGGGCTGCCTAGTGGAGGTTTTAGTAATCAAAGTCTGAAGGGATTTTTACTTGATTTGTTGGCAGGATTTTTAATCGATAATTTAAGAAATTTTCTACTTGTAAAACAGAAGTCAAAACATAACTGCAAAATTATCGCAGTTGGCGATTTCTTGCCATTACTTTACGCTTGGAGTTCAAAATGCGAATTTAGTTTTATTGGAACTCCCAAGAGTGATCACACTTGGAGTAGTGGGCCAGGTTGGGATTTAAGCGATTTTTATCATAAATTGAAAGGTTCTGAATGGGATCCATGGGAAATGTTTTTAATGAAATCTCCAAGATGTAAAAATTTAATTATGAGAGATAAAATTACAGCTAATAATTTGAATAGAAAAAATATTGGTGCAAAATACTTGGGTAATCCAATGATGGATTTTGTTTATGCAACAAACGAGAAGATATCAAATATTATTTCTTTTAAAAGGATTATTTTATTAGTTGGAAGTAGATATCCTGAAGCTCTTAAAAATCTTGATAATTTTCTTAATTGTTTGCAAGATTTTCAACCATCAAAGGATTTGGTAATACTTTTGCCTTTGAGCATTAATGCCAATGTGATTCAAATTCAAAGTTATTTAAATAAATATGGTTTTATAAAACAGAGTAAAGTTAAATTTCTAATTGATGAAGATTCAGTATGGAAAAAGAAAGATCAATATGTAGTGATTGGAAAGGGTAAATTCAATTCATGGGCCAATATGGCAGAAGTTGGCTTATCTAATGCAGGAACTGCTACAGAGCAAATTGCTGGCCTTGGAATTCCATCTCTTTCTCTACCAGGATCTGGACCACAATTTACAAAATCATTTGCAAAAAGGCAATCAAGATTATTGGGAGGTAGTGTTTTAGTTTGCAAGAATAAAAAAATTCTTTTAAAACGTTTAAGTTTACTTTTGAAAGGAAAAGTTGATAGGTTAGATCAAGCAAAAATTGGGAAAAAAAGAATGGGGGAATCCGGAGCAAGTATGAGAATCGTAGATGCCATAAACCTTCATTTGTTATCTTAGTAAATGGCACTAGCTTATTAATTATTAATTCTTTTATGTATCCAATAAATGATCGGCAATATCTAAAAATTTGTGCAGAGATTGCAAAACTTATGAGTATAAACTTATCTTCTGCTAAGAAAAAAGTAGAAATTCAAATTGCAAAAGAAGGCTCGCAAACTATTCAAGAAAAAATACAAGTTGCGCAAAATGTCTTAAAAATTTGTGAAAAAAATGATGGAGATAAATCAAGTTCTTCAAGAATACTTGATAAGCTTATGGAAACTCTTGATGGTGAAGATAATTTTTTAACTGAAGATTGATTATTAATGTTCAAATATATTTGAGAATTTTAGTATGTCCAAATCAGCATGTACGGAAACTGTTTCGAAACACTTTTGAGCTAATTCATATCTATTTTCTCTTTCTAAGATAACTTTTAATTTATGCATAGCTTCAATTAAATATCTAACATCATTTGCTGCATAATCTAATTGATCTTTTGTTAAATCTTCGCTACTACCCCAATCACTACTTTGCGAGCTTTTGTCCAGTTCTATACCTAACAATTCATTAATTAAATCCTTTAAACCGTGTTTATTTGTATAAGTTCTTGCCAACTTACTAGCAATTTTTGTGCAAAAAATATTTTTTGTATTAATTTCAAGATTGCATTTTAGAGCTGCTACATCAAATCTCGCATAGTGAAATATTTTAGTAATTTTGTCATCTTCAAGAAGTGCTTTTAAATGAGGTGAAGAAGATGCATTAATTTCGATTTTTATACAGGATGTTCTTTTAAATTCGTTGCATATTTGTACCAAACAGAGTCTATCTCTTCCATGAATTAAACCCATTGCTTCAGTGTCAATAGCTAGGTAGGAGGATTTTTTATAAAGATTGTATAAATCTTCTGTTAAATCGCTATGAAGGAGTTCAATATTTTTATTTTCAATAGTCATTTTTAACAAGTATTTAAAGTAATTTAAGATTTAGAGTATTACTTAAGATTTTATTTAATTAAGAATTTTTATCTAATGGAAATATTTTACAGAATAAATCTAGAAAATTATAATATGATGTAACTTTAATTTTTATTCTCGAGTTACTAGAAAAAATTTATTTAATGTCCTATTCCTTAAATTCAACATTATTGCTGACAATTCTCTTGGCCATAGGATTATTTTTTTTTCTGAGGGCCTCCAGTAAAGACAGAACAACCATAGTTGAGATTTCATCTCCTCAGCAGCCAGTTAAGGTTTTAAATGGTTTATGTGAATGGCTTAATTTGAGGGGATGGAAGCAAACAGGAGGAGATTTTGAACAAAGAATTTTAATATTCAAGGGTCAAGTTGTTTCTAGTAAATTTTTAGCAATTTTTTTAGGTTTTCTTGGCGGTTTTGGTTCTTGTGCTTTGGGATTAGTAATTATTCAAATATATCCTGAATTAGGTTGGTGGCCTATTCTTTTGGGATTTATTGGTGGCCCTTTGTCTGGAATTGTTTATTTTAAAAAATCAGCAAGAGAGGAGAAATTTG
>MWOQ01000046.1 GCA_002026145.1 Prochlorococcus sp. HOT208_60m_813L03
ATCAATAAAGAGACTACTACTATTGTAGCTGAAGGTAATGAGCAAGCAGTTAAAGCTAGATGTGATCAAATTAAGAAGCAAATGGATGAAACAGATTCTTCATACGATAAAGAAAAGCTTCAAGAACGTTTAGCTAAATTAGCTGGAGGTGTAGCAGTAATTAAGGTTGGGGCTGCTACTGAAACTGAGATGAAAGATAAAAGGCTTCGTCTTGAGGATGCTATTAATGCAACAAAAGCAGCTGTTGAAGAAGGAATTGTACCTGGAGGGGGAACAACTCTCGCTCACTTATCACCTATCCTCAAAGAATGGGCTGATAAAAATTTAGAAGGAGAGGAATTAATTGGAGCTAACATTGCTGAAGCCTCACTTACTGCTCCTCTTATGAGAATTGCTGAGAATGCAGGCTCTAATGGGGCTGTGATTGCTGAAAATGTAAAAACTAAACCATTTAATGATGGATTCAATGCTGCTACTGGAGAATATGTAGATATGTCCTCTGCTGGTATAGTTGATCCTGCAAAAGTTACACGTTCAGGATTACAAAATGCAGCTTCAATAGCAGGAATGGTATTAACCACAGAATGTATAGTCGCAGATTTACCAGAGAAAAAAGAGTCAGCTACTCCAGCAGGCGCTCCTGGGATGGGCGGTGACTTTGATTATTAACTAAGCATTAGTTATTAAATTAATTTTCAAAAGGGATCATTTTGATTGATCCCTTTTTTTTTTACTTTTATGAAATCCAACCAGCGCTGAGAATAATTGCGAGAGACAAAAATATCACTAAAAAAGTCCAAGTTATTTTGTTTAGAGAGGCCTCTGCACTACTTGCGCTGTTGAACATAGAGCTTCCACTTGCAGCTATTCCTCCCATACCATCACCTTTAGGACTATGAAGTAAAACTAAAAGAATGAGAAGAACTCCAGAAAATACCCATATCCAACTAATAATTTGAATCATTGCTTAAAAGACTTTTATTAACTTTAAACGTGTTGAACGACTTTATTATAACCTTTCAATTCAATTTCTTTAATAAGTGATTTACCTGTCATTTCTCTTGGTATTGGGAGATTTAATAATTGTAATAAAGTAGGAGCAACATCAGCTAAGCCAGCATTATCTCTTAAGTTAATTTCATTTCCCATATTTGGGATTTTTCTTTTTTCACCTTCAATCAAAATTAATGGAACTTTATTTATTGTGTGTGCTGTCCATGGTTCTCCTTCAGGTCCTCTCATTACCTCTGCATTACCATGATCGGCTGTAATAAGAATGCTTCCACCCATTTCTCCTGTAGCATTAACTATCTGTCCTACACATTTATCTACTTTTTCTATGGCTTTAATTGTTGCATCCAGGTTGCCT
>MWOQ01000047.1 GCA_002026145.1 Prochlorococcus sp. HOT208_60m_813L03
ATGAGGTTGATGACGCTATTCCATTAGAAATAAAAGAAGGAAATAAAAAAAATTTATGGATACATATTAGTAATCCATGCAAATTCTTTTTGCATGACTCTAATGTTGATTTGAATGCAAGAAAGAGAAATAGCAGTTTATATTTAATTGATCAATATGTCCCAATGCTCCCTAAGGATATTCTTGAAAAGGCAAATCTAGCTCAAAATAAAGTTTCAGAAACTATTAGTGCAGCGATAGAATTCGATGACGATGGATCAATAAAGAAATATGAAATAACTGAAGCAATAATAAAACCAAAATATCAATTAACATATGAAGATGCAAATGAAATATTAGAAATAGAACCAAAAGAAGAAAAAGAATTAATTGAGATTAAAAATTTACTAGAAAAAAGTATTACATTCAGAAAGAAACAAGGAGCAATTATTTTTGAAAGTACTAATAATAAAATTAAATTATATGAGGATAAGATTATACTTACTAAATTAGAAAAAACAATTTCACAAACTATAGTTGCAGAATCAATGATATTAATGGGTTATGTAACAAGTTTATTTATAGATAAAAAAGATTTAGCAGCTGCATTTAGGATTCAAAAAATAAATTGTAATCCATCTGAAATACTTAATAGATACAATGATAGTGATATTAAATATATAATATTAAAACAATATATGGGAAGAAGTTACATAACTACTAAGCCAGGAATACATGAATCATTAGGCCTTAAAATGTATGTACAATGTACATCACCATTAAGAAGATATCTTGATTTAATTATACAAAGGCAAGTCTATAACAAAATTAATAATTACAAAGTTCTAAGTAAGGATTCAGTCTCTAAGATTATTGATTATTCAAAAATTAGACAATCAGAGAATAATAATATAGTTAAAAATGATAAATCTAAGTATTTAAAATTATTTTTTAAGAAGTCAAAATCACCCTTTGG
>MWOQ01000048.1 GCA_002026145.1 Prochlorococcus sp. HOT208_60m_813L03
TAAAGCGACAACTATATTCAATATAAAATTATCCTTCAGGATTTACGAAGGGTAAAAGAGCTACAATTCTGGCTCTCTTAACAGCTAATGTAAGATCTCTTTGTTGCTTAGAGGTTAAACCTGTCATTCTTCTAGGTAGGATTTTGCCCCTTTCAGTTATGAATTTTTTTAGTAGTTCTACATCCTTATAGTCAATAGGATCTCCAGGTTTGATAGGTGATAATTGTTTTTTAAAAATTGAATTAGGCATGATTTAATTTGATTTGATTACTTAATTTCTTTGTGAATTGTCATTCTGTTTAAATGAGGATTAAACTTTTTTAGTTCTAATCTTTCGGTTGTATTTCTACGATTCTTTTCAGTAGTATATCTTGAGACACCATTTGATCTCTTAGGATCCGTGCTTGTCCTAGCTTCAGTACATTCCAGGGTCACTACAACTCTTGTCCCTTTTTTGGCCATTTTAATTAATACTTTATTGTATAATTTTCTATTGTACATCTTCAACAAACTTTTTTGAAGATATACTTATTTCTTTTATGATCATTGATTAAAAAATATATATGAAAATTTCTCAAAATTGGTTAAAAAATTTAGTCGAAATTACTTCTACTCCTGAAGATCTCTCTGAGAAATTGTCTATTGGTGGATTTGAGGTTGAATCATTAGAAGATTGTTCAAAAAATGTAAATGGCGTTGTTTTAGGTAAGGTATTATCTGTTTTAAAACACGAAGGATCTGACAAACTTTCAATTTGCCAAGTTGATATTGGTTATTCAAATAATTTGCAAATTATCTGTGGTGCGCGCAATATTAAACCAAATATTTATGTTTATATTGCTACTGTCGGCGCGAAATTAAATGCAGTTGATTTAACTATTAAAAGAAGTGAAATTAGAGGTGTCATGAGTGAAGGAATGATATGTTCACTGCAGGAACTTGGTTTAGAGGACTCCAGCGAAGGGATCGAGATCATTGATGAAGATTTGGCACTAAAACATGAACTGGGCACTCCAGCCTCTGAATTGCTTCAATTAAATGATTTTATATATGATTTAGCCATTACAGCTAATAGACCTGATGGAATGTCTGTTATAGGTATAGCCCGTGAAATTTCTGCCCTTTTAGAATCCACCTTAGATTTTCCAGAATTAAACCATAAATATAATATTCATTTACTTAAAGGAATTAAACTTTGTTCAGAGGCTATAGAATCTAATTGCATTTATACAATAAGCTGCATTGACGGAGTAAATGGAGAGAAATTATCGCCAAATTGGCTTAAAGACCGTATAGAAAAGTCAGGTATAAAATCTATTAATCTTCTAGTTGATTTGACAAATTATATTCTTTTAGAACAAGGTCAACCTTTGCATGCGTTTGATAAAGATAAACTGTCAAACTTAATTGGTAAGGATGTTTCTCCAGAAGATTTTTCTGTTAGAAAAGGCAAGGATAACGAAAGCCTTATTTGCTTAGATGGTAAAGAATATGACTTAAATGACAATATCACAGTTATTACTTGTTGTGACATACCAGTAGCTATTGCTGGGGTTATAGGCGGTTTAGAGACTTCTGTAAGTAATACTACCTCATCTATTTATCTTGAAGGCGCTGTTTTTAATCCAGTTACTATAAGAAAATCTTCCAAGGCTGTTGGCATAAGAACCGAATCTAGCAGCAGGTATGAAAAAGGGATTTCATCAAAAAATACAATTAGTGCAGTAACTAGGGCAATTAATCTTTTAGAAGAATATTTTCCCATTAATTCCCCAATCATCAATACTTCAAAATTAATAAGTGATGAGGATATATTTATTAAACTACGGAGAAATCGAATACATAAAATTCTTGGTCCATTAATAATTAACGATCAACTTGAAAAAAGAAATTTATCTGATGATGAAATAGTTGATAAATTAACACTCATAGGTTGTACTTTAAAGAATAAAGAATATGGCTGGGATGTAGCAGTAATTCCTAATAGATCACATGATTTAACAAGAGAAATAGATTTAATTGAAGAAATAGCTAGATTAATAGGGTATGACAGATTTGACTTAAAACTTCCTAATCCAATTAAACCTGGGAAATTGTCATCAGAACAGTTGGCATTGAGAAAAGTAAAAAATGGTTTTATAGAAAATGGTTTTAATGAGGTACTAAGCTACTCTCTTGTTCCTGAAGATGATGATAAACTTATAAAGCTTTCTAATCCTTTATTATTAGAAACGAGCTGTCTTAGAGATAATATCTGGAAAGAACATTTGGAGATAGTGAACCGTAATATAAAAGCTGGACAAGCAAGTTGTTATATATTTGAGATTGGAAATGTTTTTCAAAAGAAAACTGATTTCATTCAAGAAGAAGTTCTTAATGGTGCGATTTATGGAAATAATAAATTTGGAAAATGGATAAATTCGGGTAAGGATAACGATCTTAATTATTACCATGCTAGAGGAAAGTTAAAGGAAGCTTTATCATCTTTGAACATAAAAATTGATGATAAACCCTCTGATTCAATTGATTTTCTTCACCCAGGCAGAACAGCGAAATTAGTTATTGAAGGGAAAGATGCAGGTTATTTTGGTGAAATACATCCAAAACTAATATTAGAAAAGAAGTCATTAAAAAAAGTTTATTTATTTAACATAAATGTTTCTAACCTCTTGGTTGCTAGTACAAGAAAAAATAAATGGATTCCAATATATAAGCAATACCCAATTGTTCCGAAAATGGAAAGGGATATAAATTTTGTTTTCAATAAGAAATTTTTAATTAGCGAAATAACATCACAAATAAGAAAAACAGGAAAGAATCTCCTAGAGGATGTAAATTTACTTGATGTTTTTGAAGATACTAAATTTGGAGACGATCATATAAGTTACACATTTAGATTATCTTATAGAGATAAAGATAAAACATTACTGGATTCGGACATTACATCAATACATTCAAATATCATTTCTAATGTTGAAAAATGTTTTAGCACTAAATTGAGGAATTAATTGTATTGTTAATCTTATATAAGACTACAAACTAGTCTAAATATGATTCTTATATGATATAAATAATAATCCTACAAAAGTAATTAATGTTGTATGATGAAGTTCATGATTAACCTGCTATCTCTACTTCTATCATCAGTGTTGTGGGTACAAGTCCCTCAATGGTCAGATGATTGGTCAAAATGTGCTGTTGACATACCAGATGCATCATGTCACTGGTATATAACTTCACCAGATAATACTTTTGGCGAAGGATTTGATTGGGCTAGCGCCCCTTGGTTTGATGCTAACGGATTAAGTGATGTCCCTAGTATTGATAAACAAACTGCCATTGAAAAGCTTCAATCTAGGTAGTACTGTCTTTAAGACAGTACAGGAGGTTATAAAAGCTATTTATAGCATAACTTTATAGGTCTTATTAATTTTTTGGACATTTAAAGGACATAATTTATTGATTTTTTTTATTTTTTAAGAATTAAGCTGTTTGTATATGATTCATTCAAATTGATTATTTAATTTATCTTATTTATCTATTATGAGACTATATAATAGACTTAGAATAAGTCTTATATAAGAAGTCCTATACATAAAATTTTTTCAAAGAAGACTATTTTAATTTTCATTTAATTATTTATTATTTTTTCTATAAATTTAAAAAAATAATTAATGAATATCTGAAATTTAAAATCTTAACAACTATCTTATATAAGACTATTAAGTAGACTTAAAAAGAGTCTTATATTAGAATTAGTATACTAATTTCTATATAGATTTTTTAGCAATTGATACGCTTCATTTAATTTTCTCATTTGATCTGTTGATCCTCCAGCATCCGGATGCGTCTCTAAAGCTATTGATTTATAGGCCTCCCTAATTTTACGGAACGTATGAGCTGATCCTGCGGATGTTGATAAATTCAATAAATTAAGTGCTCCATGTACTGTCATTGTTGAGTCCAAGGCTTCAAATGAATTTGATCTATTAATTCGCTTAAATCTACTCACAAACCTTCTCATAAGTGTTGGTATTCTATTTATCAGATCTGATGTAGCAAAAGGGTCTTCTAAAACGCCAATCATTAATAAAACAATTTCGAGGGATGGATTTTTCTTTATCCAAAATGGGCATAATTCTGACATTAATTTATTGGCTGCACTCCACGTAAAGGGTAGATTTTCAGTTCCATCAAGATTTGGCCAAATATCCCTTTCAAACCAATCCATCGAAGCTTCTACTACATGATCATTAGGAACTGATCCATATAAGGTTTTCCAATGACTAATTAACTCAATTCGACATTTTATTAATTCAGTTTCTTTAATTGTATTAATTTGAATATCATTAATATTCTCTTTTAATTTTTGACTTTTAATACTTCTTCTTAGATTCTTTACTTTTTTTTCAACAAAATTGGGAAGGCTTATGTTTGAGTTGGCTTTTTCTTTATGTTGATTGTTATTTGTAATTCTTTTATTCAAAGATATCTCATTAACTTCTTTTTTTACGTCTGATTTAATTAATACCAATGCAGTATCTTCATCAATATTTAAATTTTCATTATTCTTTTTCTCGTAAAAGTCTATTTCTTGCTGTTGGTTCTTAGGTAGTAAATCATCTTCTTGAAGAAGTTCTTTAAGTATTTTTTCTATTACAGGTCCTCTTGCTCTAAATCCCCACTCTTTTCTTAATTGATCAAACCTGAAAATTAGTTCCTCAGGTAAATCAATTGAAATTCTTTTTGTCTTTGAATTTTCAGAGATATTCAATTATATTTTCTTGAAAAATATGGAATTTATTTAATTTTATTCAAAAAAATTTGAAAGTCCATACGGAGTATTGTTTTTAAATTAAAACCAATTTATTCTCATGTCACAAGTAAATTAAGTTTCTTTTTATAATAAAAACAAAAATGATTAATTGTTATTTCAAATCATCTAAAGAACAAAAGAGTTTTTACCAACATAAGAAATTAGAAATGCTCAATTATATTAAGGATTCACTTGAACGTAAAATAGCCTCCATAACAGCATCAATAGAAGTTCTAGAAAGCCAAATAAGCAGGGATAAGGAAGTTGAAGTAACTAACTAGTATTCAAACAAAACTCTCTAGAAGTTTTTCAGGGCCAAATTTCTTTAAATAATTAATATTTGAATTTTCAGTTACTAATAGATATCCTGCAAATCCTAAACCGTTAATACTGAAACCGTGAATATGATCATTTTTTCTCTTTATAATAGCGATCCATTTATTAGTTATTAAAATATTGTAAGGATATATGGGTTGTTTATCACTAAGAGGGTCCCCAAGTCCTAATTTCCCACATAATTCTATGTAAAATTCAAAAAGACATGATGGATTTTCTAAAAAATTAAATTTGGATACAATAATATTTTTTTTAAGCTTACTATCTAGATCTTGATATGAGTTCATCTCTAAAAACCACTTTTCCCTAGGGCATGATATCTCACTTTTAGATCTACGCAAAAGTTGAAAATGCCTATGTGGTTGACTTGCCCCCGCAATTGGAGAACTATTGAAAAACCATAAACCACTAGTATCTTTATTAACTTGTTGGATCGCTCTCCAATCCTTAATATCTAACCATCCATTTTGAGGTTTCCATTCATTTGTA
>MWOQ01000049.1 GCA_002026145.1 Prochlorococcus sp. HOT208_60m_813L03
CGGGAGTACCTATTTTTCTAATTGGTTTAGGCTTAAAGACTTCCGAAATACCTCCTGTAGAGTTGTTTGACAAGACAAATTTTGCGACAAATAAATTTAATAGACCAAAAGAATTAACAGCACTAGTTAAAGATGTTACAAGATGGAGGTATGGGATAAAAGCTCATCTTGAATCGTCACTAGAGTCTTTAAATTTGTGGGACGAGGATAACCCCCCTCAATTAAAAGAAATAGAAGAAATTACAAAGGAAGAAAAAAATGGTCTCAGAATGCGTTTCGAATTAAATGCTGTCCCTCTAGAAAAATGGATTGAAAAACAAGAAAGATTAAATAGGTTTTTCGTCAAAGGTCTTGAATCAGAATTTATTATCGACGATAATAAAAAAGAATTTGATTTTATTCTCTTTTATTGAATATAGGGATATATTTGTAAAAACCTAATTTCTCAATTCAATCAAGTTTTAATGAATTTTAATAATGAATGATTCTCAAAGAGTATCGATATTAAGCGAAGCACTTCCATATATACAAAGTTTCTCAGGTAGAAAAATTGTTATCAAGTATGGTGGTTCTGTTATGGAGAATGATAATTTAAAAAATGCTTTTTTTAGAGACATTGCACTTTTATCAACCGTTGGAGTTTGTCCGATAGTAATTCATGGAGGTGGACCAGAGATTAATAATTGGTTAAAGAAATTAGAAATATCTCCTAAATTCGAAAATGGATTAAGAATTACTGATCAAAAAACAATGGAGATTGTCGAGATGGTACTAATGGGTAGAGTTAACAAACAAATTGTAAAAGGGATTAATAAAACTGGATCCTTAGCTGTGGGAATATCAGGTCTTGATGGCAACTTAATTCAATCTAGAGAACTAGGAGATGGTAGCCATGGGTTAGTGGGAGAGGTTACAAAAATCAATCCTGAAATATTAGATCCTCTAATTTCTAAAGGATACATCCCAATTATTTCTAGCATTGGATCAACCCTGGAGGGTATTTCCCATAACATTAATGCAGATTTTGTTGCTGGAGAAATTGCTGCTGCAATAAATGCAGAAAAACTTATTCTTCTTACTGATACTCAAGGAATTTTAAAAGAAAAAGATAACAAAAATAGTCTTGTTGAAAAAACTAATCTCAAAGAGGCGAGGGATTTTATTGATAAAAAAATTGTGACTGAAGGTATGATTCCAAAGACAGAATGCTGTATAAGAGCTTTAGCCCAAGGAGTCAAAGCAGCTCACATAATTGATGGAAGAATAGAACATTCATTACTTCTTGAGATTTTTACAAATTCCGGAATAGGTACAATGATAATCGCCTAACCCATGAAAACTTATGAGCAAGTTTTAGAAAAAGTAGAACTTGCTTTAGCTAAAGGTGAGTATCATTATTGCATTGAATTTCTTTTGCCTGTAATCGAATCATTTCCTTTATCGAGCAAAGAGGGAGTAAATTTAAGAACAATCTTAATTACTGCTCTATGTGGTATCAATAAAAGGGAGGAGGCTAAAAGGTTTTGTAAAGAACTTCTAAAATCTTACGATAATAAGACGAGAGAAAATGCAAAATATTTGATGGAAGTTATAGACTCTCCTGACATTAAAAAGCCAGAAAATTGGAACGTACAGTTTGAAAGCGACCCATCATTCAATAAAAAATCTCTTAACTCAATGCGCAAAAAAAAAGAGGTATTGAAGAAAAAACAATTTATTAATATAACTGAGACACCAACTGGTGAAACAAAACCCTTTCAGAAAGGCTTTTCACTAATCATTTTTTTTTATACTATTACTATTA
>MWOQ01000005.1 GCA_002026145.1 Prochlorococcus sp. HOT208_60m_813L03
AGATATCTTCTTAATGGTGATGTACATTGTACATACATTTTAAGGCCTAATGATTCATGTATTCCTGGCTTAGTAGTTATGTAACTTCTTCCCATATAATTCTGACCTATCTAAAGGAGGGGTTAAATGATCAATAATTGTTGCAGCAGTTCTTCTTTTAGCTTGGGATCCTTCTCCAGGGTCATTTACTATAAAGGGATATATGTTAGGTATAGCTGGACAAATAATATTTGGAAAACATTTATTGCTGAGACCTATAGATTTGCCAGGTAACCATTCAACAGTCCCATGTTTACCAATATGGCAAATAGCATTTGCTTTAAAAACTTTCTCAATCCAAAAATATTGTGCTAGATATCTATGAGGAGGTGGAAGATCAGGCGAATGAATATCTCTATCAGAGTAAGCGTCATATCCTCGTTGAGGTTGAATCAATAACGATATTTTTCCAAACCTAAGACCATTTATTGAGAAGCCTTCATTATCAAGATCTATCGCTTCAGATGGGTTGCCCCAACGATTAACAATAATATTTTTTGGATCAAGTTCTAAATAATTCCAAAATTTTAAATATTCACTAAGGGGTAAGTAATCTAATGGTTTATTATTTTGTGATTC
>MWOQ01000050.1 GCA_002026145.1 Prochlorococcus sp. HOT208_60m_813L03
CGATCTATTTGCAAATTTTGGAGTGGCTTCCCAACTTCTTATTTCTTTACTTAAAACTTCGTACATTAAAGGTTTAAATACAAAGTTAGTTTCAGAATCAACAACGAGAATCGGTAAAGAAGGATTAAGTTTCTTTAAATTCAAAGCAAACGTCATACCTGCAAAACCTGCTCCAACTATTACTATTGGTTTTTGTATTGATTTCATTAGAGAAATATTGTTATTCGGAAATGTATTATTAAACTATACGAATAATTTTTAAATTGAGCGAAATAAAATTAAACTCATAACCAAACTTAAGAATGATTGCAAAAATCCACAAAGATATTCAAACTAACTTGAGGAAATATAATCAAGAGCTAGTAGATATGAATCCTCAAGGAATGCTTTCATGGGGTTATCAAAAGTTTGACAATCAATTTGCTATTACAACAAGTTTTGGTATACAGTCATCAGTCCTTTTAAATATGATCAGTAAATTATGTCTACAAAAAAAAATCAAAATATT
>MWOQ01000051.1 GCA_002026145.1 Prochlorococcus sp. HOT208_60m_813L03
TATTAAATTCCATTATTAACTTAGAATGAAGAATCTTTGTAAGAAATTGATCTATGTTTACTATAGCTTTACCAAAAGGAGCTTTGTTAAAAGATTCAATTTCAACTTTTAAAAGAGCTGGGTTAGATTTCTCTGATGCGTTGGACGAAAATAATAGATCATTAACCTTTGAATCAAATTGCAAACGGGCAAAAGCTTTATTAGTAAGAAATGGAGATGTACCTGTTTATGTAAGTTATGGTCAGGCTGATTTGGGTATTGTTGGGTATGACGTTTTACGAGAATCTGAATTAAAAGTTGCAAAGTTATTAGATTTAGGATTTGGTGGATGTCATATGTCGTTGGCGGTTAAGAAAAATAGCAATCACTCAAAACCAACGGATCTTCCAGCGAATTGTAAAGTAGCAAGTAAATTTATAAAAACAGCAAGATCTTATTTTGAAGAATTAAATATTCCTGTAGAAATAGTTCATTTGACAGGATCTGTCGAGCTTGGTCCTATTACAGGTGTGGCAGAGGCAATAGTTGATTTGGTGGCAACGGGAAAGACTCTTAAAGAGAATGGTTTAATTAAGATAAATGATCTTTTTTACTCAACTGCAAGGCTTGTTGGAAATCCTT
>MWOQ01000052.1 GCA_002026145.1 Prochlorococcus sp. HOT208_60m_813L03
ATTAGATTTAACTGGTCCTGCAAAGGTTGATGCATTAGGTGTATACAGGCAATTAGAGAGTTGCAAAAGAGTTGGTATTAATAGAGTTATTTTAGTTAGTTCCCTTTGTACTGGTAAATTATTTCACCCATTAAACTTATTTGGTTTAATTCTTATTTGGAAGAAATTAGGTGAAAACTTTCTACGAAATTCAAATTTCGAATGGACTATTATTAGACCTGGAGGACTAAAGGAAAATGAAGATATTAAATCAGAAAATATAAATTATTCAAAGGAGGATACTCAAATTAATGGATCAATCCCAAGAAGATTAGTTGCCCAATGTTGTATAGATTCTTTAAAAAACAAAGAATCCATAAATAAATTAATAGAAGTTACGAGTTCGAATGATAATAAAAAGATATCTTTTAAAAAAGCTATGCAAATGATTTAAAAGATGTAAATATATAAATTAAAACTATGAAAATAAATCCCAAAATTGACGCATTACAATTAATGCTTACTGATTTAAGAACTAGAAATGAGCCAATAAGGCATAAAGCTGCATTCAAAGGCTGTCAACCAGAATTTCAAAGTCTTGTATCAAGATTAATAAAGCAGTTAGAGGACGAATTAGTTGCTGAAAAACTTACTAATCGAGATAGTTAAAAAATTTAGATTACTTAAATGAACTTAAGTTATCTAATTTTGCTTGTTCAGAAAGTTCATCATATCCGCCAAAAAATTTATTATCCAAAAATATTTGAGGGAAAGTATTATGGCTACTTTGAGCCATTATTTTTTGGAAGCTCTCATCATTCTCTATTAAACAAACTTCATGAGGAATAGATAAAGAATTAAGCAACCTAATTGCTCTTTTAGACCAAGGACAACCCTCTAAAATATATGCTTTTACACGTGATTCATTTTTTAATAAAATATTACTTGAGACATTAATAATTTTTTGTTCAAAAGAAAGTAATAATATATCAGCACCTTTTTTTACAATACACCCCTCCTCAAGATGCCCGCCAAAGTCATGCCAGCGATTGTAATTATTAATATTATTTCTAAATCTTTCAAAATTTCTTGTCGATTGTAATTCTGGATTTATAAGTATAGACCTTAATTCAGGCCAAGA
>MWOQ01000053.1 GCA_002026145.1 Prochlorococcus sp. HOT208_60m_813L03
TAAAGACTTAAGTAGTGAAATTTGTCCAAATTAACTATCTTTATGAACAAATAAAATTCCATTGCCTCGAGATTGTTTTGCTTCTTCTCCAAGAATTAAATTCATTTTTTAACTTGTATGTGCATAAATTTGAGATGTCTATATTTGTAATTGGGATGTTCTCATTTAAGAGTTGTCTATAAGCAGATTCTTTAAGATCAAGTTGATTTAAGTTTTGCTCTTTGGAGTGATTTGAATCACTAAAACAATGATTTTTTTCAGTTTTAGTCAAATTGATTGTTATGCATTTGTTTTCGGCCTTTCTATAAAATTCTTTGAGTGTCAATTTATCAACTAGATATTGCTCCTTTGAAATCGATGGTCCTATCGCAACAAGTAAATCATCTCTAGATGTCCCTAAATTATCGAAAATTTTAACCAGATTTTTTATTATTTTTTTTTCTAAACCTTTTCTTCCACAATGCAAGGCTGCTACATTTCTTGTTTTTTTATCTGCAAAAAATATTGGCATGCAATCAGCAGTGTAAATCCATAAGTTTTGATTGCATTTATTACCAATAAGTCCATCTGCATTAGTCTTACTCCCTTCTTGAGAAAGTGATCCGAAGACTATCACATTACTGTGAATTTGATTGGAAACACAATTA
>MWOQ01000054.1 GCA_002026145.1 Prochlorococcus sp. HOT208_60m_813L03
TCCCGCTGCAGCTAAATAGATCAAAAATAGTAGATTTAAGTAAGATACCTGTGACAAGGTTTGAAGGTACTAGTGCTTTAAGAAGTTGAGAAAAATCCCAAAAATTATTTATTGGTAAGACAGGATTATTATTAGCAAATATCCAATTACTTTCATGTATTAGGGTACAAAGCTTCCAAAATCTTTGACTCCCAGGAAACTGCATTTCTCGTTCAGCAATCCATTTACTTTTTTCATACCAAATAGGTATAGGCTGACCACCATCATTTAAATCAACAATGCAAGCAGGGTCTAAAATTGTGGCTTCTGGGGATGGAATATCTAAAAAATCAAAAATTCTAGAATGTATTCCTCCCTTCTCTAAACCAGCAACCTGAGTTGCGCCAACATCGAAAGTATAATTCTTTCTTTTAAAAGTACCAGCACATCCTCCGGTTTGAGTATGAGATTCAATTAAAGTCACTGATAAGCCTTGTTTTGATAAAATCGCTGCAGAAGTTAGTCCTGCTATACCGGCCCCTACAACAATAACTTCAGACTTTCTCATTAAAATGCAAAATTTGTCTCTTATTGAAATTAACGAAATTTGTGAAGAATTAGGTGAAACCTCTCCAAAAAATATTGAACAAGTACATGGTGGTGATATTCATAGTGCCTGGCAAATAGAATTCTCAAACAAAAAGTTATTCCTTAAAAGAAACATTAGAAACAAAAAATTTCTTGAATTTGAAAAATATTGTCTTCAAAATTTGAGAAAATATATTAATCAAGAAAACTTAGTTATTCCTGAAGTTATTGCATATAAAAATATAAAAAATATAGAGATTCTTTTAATTGAATGGATAGATATGCATAACTTCGACCAAAAAAAGCTTGGAAAAGGTTTAGGTGAATTGCACTTAAAATCAGCTGAATCTAATCCCAAAATGTTTGGATTTCCTGTTGCGGGTTTTATCGGAACAACAGATCAGAAGAAAGGCTTGGAAGATAATTGGATAGATTGTTTTTTAAACTTAAGGATAATGCCTCAATTATTAATTCTTAAATCAACAATTTTAGATAAAGAAACAACAACTAAAGTTACAGAAAAAATTAAATTAGAATTGCGGAATCACAAACCAGTAAATGCACTAGTTCATGGTGATTTGTGGTCAGGAAATGCAGGGATGGACAAAAGTGGTAGGGGAGTTATATTTGACCCTGCATCTTGGTGGGCAGATAATGAAGTAGATATAGCTATGACAAAACTTTTTGGAGGTTTTAGAAAAGAATTTTATGAAGAATATCATAAAATTTTTCCCATAAAAAACGGATTTGAAAAAAGAATTATTATTTATAATTTTTATCACATATTGAACCATGCCAATATGTTTGGGGGAGGGTACTTAAACCAAGTTAAAGATTACGTAAAAGCAATACTCAATATGTAATCTTTAACTACCCTAAATATGTTTTCTTGAGATTTTGTACCTTATCTAGAACAGCTTCACGATTTTCACTGGTACGAAGATTTTGCCAGCTCCATTGACCGACAACAATTACCCCTAGCAGTTCTAGTAAACCAGGGAGAATAGGGAAAAAGTTTATCGTGTCAATGACAACTTTAATTATTATCTGAGCTATTACGACAACAGCAATGATGCCTGCCGCCTTGCCGTACTTACCCATTTGAGTCCAATCAACATTACCAAGGGTTTCGTTGACTTTCCCCATAACATCAGAGTACTTCTCTGAAAAACTTTTGGTTTCTGAGCTTGTATCGGAGCCGGAGTCTTGGTTTGACTCTGGAGTGTTATCACTCATGAATTCAGTAAACTTAATATATGAACCAGACAGTATCGGAAAAAACGTCTGTTGACTACCTTTTAGTAGTGCAAAATTCCGAACCGAAACATTTTGTATTTTTTTAGAGCCTTTTGAATATAAGGTTTCTGAAGATATTTCAGCTTAAAATTGATTTATAAAAACTTCACATTATCGTCTAGTTCTAACAAAAACATTAATAAATCTCAGTAATAAGAAAAATTTAAAAGGCTAAAATTTTTATTTTAATTATTATGTTTTCATAGTTCAGCTCGCAAACATTAAGGGATCGAAATGTCCAAAGATATCAAATTTAATTTCTTAAACTCTGATGAAGAAGAAAGATATCAAAAACATTTAACCCTCAAAGAGATAGGTTATGAGGGTCAACTATATCTAAAAAACAGCTCAGTATTATGCATTGGTGCAGGTGGGCTTGGGTCTGCCGTTTTGCTCTATTTAGCTGCAGCGGGA
>MWOQ01000055.1 GCA_002026145.1 Prochlorococcus sp. HOT208_60m_813L03
CGATCTTTTCCCTTAAATAGTTTAGTCTAAAATTATTTGAATAACTATAAAATATTATTTATTACGTTTAAATAAATCTTGTATGACGTATATGTCCTTGGCTTCCGGATATTTCTGCTGATAAATCTTTATTGCAAAATTCGGGGAAAGAGCTTGAACCCTAAACTTAATTCTATATTCATTTACTAGACCTGAAACAAGATAATTTTTCATTCAACCTAATTAACTTTGAGTCTTAAATACTTCTCAAAAGATGCTTAGTTTTAATTAGAAAAAACTAAATCCTTATCTTCTTTAGATATTAATTGATAAAGCTCTTTAGGACTACAATCCACTTTAATAAGAGCCAAACCCATCTTAATTGCATCTGTTCTATTTGATCCTGTCCCATGAATTTCGCTACCAGAGTTGATGACAATTTTTAAAAAATTATTGAGTTCATTTTCTTTCATATTAGGTTCGAAAAATGTCAATAGTCTAGATGCCACACAATCTGCGTGAAGTTCTCGAAAAGGATCTTTAAATTTATATAATTTCCCCCGCTGAGCGGCATGAGCAGCTTCATGTGCAGTTAAAAAAAGAACTCCAGGTACTTTGTATACTTTGTAGTAACCTCTAAGTTCTTCCTTATCCAAGAGAATAGTGTTTGTAGCTCCAAAATATTCAGCTCCAACAACTTCATAATTATCCTTTTTCTTTCTATCAAAGCATCCTCCTAATACAATTGATCCCCTGTTTAGAATTATTAATTGCGGAGGTTTCTTTTTACTTAGAGTTTGATTATTTTTCCAATACTCAGAAAAAACATAATAAAATTCTTCTACAACAGCTCTAATTTCTTTTCCAAATCAATTGAGGCGTATGATGGATTTAAAAGTGACAAAAATAATGCAATAAAAAACAACGCCTTATTCATTTAATTCCGTCAAAATTCCGTCAAAAACATCATAGTTTGTCTTGCGAAAATTAGTAAAACTATACAAGATATAAGTTGTAGATTAAACCCTAGTGCTGCTAATGGGGTGTCGTGTGCTTTGGGAGCACTAGGTCGCAGGTTCGAATCCTGTCGGCCAGATCAGTTATAGCAGTAAGGCTCAGCTAATACCTAATTCACGCAAATTATTGCTTCACGCAAAACTAACGCATAATATTTCATCAACTAAATTAGCAATCTATATTCTTAACGTTTAAATAACCTTTCTTGCTCCATAGTTTCATAATTGAAACTCCACTTTGATAATTAAAGCAAGCGCTTACTCCAAGTCCTTCGTCAGACCATATTTGTGACCTATCCCAAGATTGCACCTGTGGAAGGGCTCTTATCTGGAAGCGATCATCGTTACTCGTATCTACTTTAATTGTGTAATATCCACTAGGACTATTCCATGCTTGTGATTGTGGATATTCATCACCCATATTTCTAAATTTCCTCACCCCAGGAAAACTTTTATCAGACCCGTTACACCACCTAATCATGTGTTTAAGACATTCAATAACATCTACATAATTAGAAAGATCTCCTGCATTTTTAGAAGGAGAGCCTGACTCAGCATAATATGCTTTTGCTGCACTTAAATAACTATTTATCATTGTTGAGGCTTCTCTTTGTCTAGCTTTCTCTGTTAAGGAACTAAAGATAGGAATAGCTATTGCTGACAAAATACCAATAATCATTACAACTACAATTAATTCAACGAGAGTAAATGCATTAATATTCTTATTCTTTTTCGTTGTTTTTAATTTCATTTTTCAAGATTTCATCTAATCCAGCGATGTCTGTTAGT
>MWOQ01000056.1 GCA_002026145.1 Prochlorococcus sp. HOT208_60m_813L03
GCTGATGAGAATAGTTTTTGATTAGATGCTGGCAACCTTGGAACATCGTCATTGTAGGAACTTATTATTTCACCTTTATTATTAATAATTGATACACTAAAAGATTGATCAAGCGTTTGATTCAATAAAGCATCATAAGTAGGACATCTTTTGTTTTTAGTAATTATTCCGGGGAAATTAAAATAAATACTATTTAAAATAGCTATTTTTTGATTTGAAAGTAAATATCTTATTAAGAAAGGAGATGTTACAAATACAAGAACAATTAAGAAAAATGAATAAAAATTTTTTTTCACATTCAATCTATAAATTTACAAAAATAGATTCATTGTCGGGTTTATTTTCAAATTCTTTTTTAAAAGAATATTTTTTGTTTTCTTCTTTGAAAAGCAACCAGTTATTTGGATAAATATGCATTAAAGCAGCATTATTTAAAGGCTGAAGAAAATAAATATTTTTCCAAGTTTTGACAAAGTTTTTACGTCGCTCTCTAATAACACTTCCTATACCAATATTGGCATCTTCAAATTTTGGATTTAATGTATAATGCGTTCCTTGATAACTATCAGACATTGGTTCAAATGAATCGAAATCGTATGGCTGAGGTAGTATCGATATCATTGCACTATCAATACTATATATATTATTTGATTCACTAAATGATTTAAAAGTAAAGATTTTATCTTTGATATCCGGATAATCTCTTTGAGCCAAAGCCACAGCTCCTTGATCAGCAAATGTTATGAAAACATTATTATTTTTAGAAATTAAAGATGCTACTT
>MWOQ01000057.1 GCA_002026145.1 Prochlorococcus sp. HOT208_60m_813L03
AAGGTGCCATTAGGGGAAAAAGCTTTTTATCTAGAAAATGAAGCCAAAAAGAAGGTTGTAGAACATGCTGATGTATATCTTAATGCAAGATCCAAACAATTAGAAAAATTAACATTATCCTCTTCCTTTAAGCCCTTGTTGGTAGCTCCATTTGATGCAGAGTTATTTGGTCACTGGTGGTATGAGGGACCTCTGTTTATAGAATATATTTTAAAAAACTCTAGTAAATATTCAATTAAACTTACAAATTTAAAGGAATTCTTAATTCAAAAGCCGAATCTTCAGATTTGCGACCCATCATCATCAAGCTGGGGACATGGAGGTTACCATAACTATTGGATTAATGATGCAAATGCGTGGATTGTTCCTGAAATCACTAAAGCGGGCTCAACTTTTGTTGATTTATGCTCTAAAAATTTTAATAACGACTTATCTTCAAGACTTTTTAAGCAAGCAGCAAGAGAATTACTTCTCTCTGAATCCTCTGATTGGAGTTTTATACTAAGAGCTGGAACTACAACTGAGCTTGCAAAAGAGAGGATAGAAAAACATTTGTTCAGGTTCTGGAAAATAGTTGAAATGATTAAAGATTATTCCAATATTAATTTAAAATTACTTGAAGATATTGAGGAAGAAGATAAAGTTTTCCCAGATATTAATATTGATGATTGGCGAAAATAAAAAATACTAATTTAACTTAAGCATTCCTAGTTTTACTTTTAGGGGTGAATTTATAAACATCTTACTCATCACATAAATTAGTTTTGGAAGTGGAAGTGTATTAGTAAGAAAACCTACCCATTCATTGGTCGATAATCTAAAGAAATTTGAGAAAAAGCTTCTTAATCTACTTTCATCAAAACTCATAAGTCTTCTTAAACCATATTGGTAAAGTTTATGCCTTTGAATTAACTCGTAAGGCCATAGGATCTCCCAACCTTTTGTTGCTAGTTCAAGAGAACTAAGATTAGGTTCTTTTAAAAAGATTGCTAATTTTTTTGCAAGGAGTGGAGCTCTTCTTAATAAAGATCCGATCATGTATCCTGATGCAGGATGCACCATGCTTGCAGAGCCTCCAAAACCAAGTACAAATTGTTTTTTAAATGGGAGGGGTAAATTCATTGGGAAAAGGCAATTCTCTTCATGAAAAATTTCACTTACTTGAATACCCTTGCTATTCAATCTTTTAAGAAGTCTTTTTTTGAGATTCTCTTGGGATAAGGCAGGATAACTAGCTAATGATGTTTCTTCAACAAAAAAAGTTTCAATTCCAAGATCCATTGCATAAAGAAAGGAAGGCGATGATAACTTTTCTTCATTATTTAAATGATTTGGACGAAAATCCATTAAAACAAACTGATCCTTATTAACTGGTGGCGATGAAAATTTACCGACAATCCCATACGCAGCTTGTTGAGCAATTTCATTTTGGAGTGGTCTTTTTATGAAATTACTTTTATGACCACTTGCGTCAATGACTAACCTAGCCTTTATCCTTAGTCCTGAAAAACAAATCACCTCAGATAGCTTATTTTTCTCTTGAATATCTTTTGCAGTTTCATTCAACCATTCAATCCCGTTACACTTTTTTAAAAGTTCATTTTGAAATGCCTCTTGATTTATCAAACCATAATCGTAATTATGTTTTGTAGGATTATCTTCCTTTTTATTTTC
>MWOQ01000058.1 GCA_002026145.1 Prochlorococcus sp. HOT208_60m_813L03
CAGAATGAAACATGGAAAGAAGAGTTTGAGTTGGATTGATTATGAAAGTTATAATTGGGCAAAAGCAACTTCGAGAATTCGGATTTATTCTTGGATTTAGTTTCCCTATTCTATTTGGCTGGTTTTTTCCTTTAATGAGTGGACATCAATTCAGGTTATGGACCTTATGGATAGGAGGTGCATCATTAGTTTTAGGAATTCATAAACCATATTTACTGTATTACCCATATAAGGGATGGATTAAACTCGGTAATGCTCTAGGGTGGATTAATAGTCGTATAATTCTTGGGTTAATCTTTTTTATGGTTTTGCTACCTATTGCCTTAATCATGAAATTTTTTAACTATGATCCACTAAAGAAAAAGAAAAATCAAAAGAAGTCATATAGAGAAAAAATAGAAACTAAAGTAATTAATTTAAACCGGATTTTTTAAAAAATGAAAGACTTTTTAGATTTAACAAAAGATATATGGGATTATTTGAAAATCCGCAAAAAGTATTGGTTAGCCCCTTTAATTATTACGATTATTTTAATGAGTGCTTTTATTATCTTTACTCAAGGATCAGTTGTTGCACCACTGATATATACCATTTTTTGAGAAATATGAAAAAAGAATTTAAAATAATTAGGATAAATATTGCATTATTAATATTATTTATTGGCATATCAGATATTGTATTGAGTAATGTAATTTTAAGAAGAAGTTTTATTAATCCAAAAATTTCAAAATATGGGATTCCAAGGCAAACTTGTTCAACACTAACTAAATATGATGTTTCTAATTTGTACAATGAAAGTAAAAAAATTTCAATAACGTATTCAAGAGATAACCTTTGCTATCGAAGCTTTGAACAAAAACTAAATAAAGATATAGTTTTAACAATAGGGGGCTCTACTACAGACCAAAGATTTGTGTCAGAAAGCAATACTTTTCAAGATCAATTAGATGATTCATTTGGTAAAAAATATGACTTTATAAATGGTGGAGTAGATGGTCAATCATCAGTTGGGCATTTAATTTCTATAGAAAATTGGCATTCAAAAGCCCTTCCTACAGATAAGGTAAAACATATTGTGTTTTATCTTGGTGTTAATGATCAAAATATTCCAGGAAGTACACAAAATATCAATTCAAAAAGGTATTCAATATCAAGGAAAATAAGAGATTTTTTAGCAAATAATTCATATTTATATATACAAATCAAAAATATTATATTTTCGAATAAATTACCTAGAGGAATAAATATTCTTGCTGTTCATGGTCCTCCTTTTAAACCCGTAAAAAATCCAAAAAGAGAGTTTGTAAATATAGAAAATTTAGATATTGAAAATTATCAAGTGATAATTAAATCTCTGATTAATTCATCAAGAAAATATTTTCCAAATGCAACACTTCACTTCGTTCAACAACAAGTACCAGGATGCTATTTTATTTCTCGTAATGAATATTTAAATAGATTCCCTGAAGACTATAAACATATATGTAAAAGCATTGGCCAAGTTTACTTATCAATGGATAAAGCAATTGAAAAAATTCAAGATAAAAGTTTTATAAATGTTTATCCTATGTATTTGTCTAAAGCGATTAGTGATGATGGAATATATGACTTTATTCATTCAAATAAAAAGGGGTCAAAAGAAATTGCATCTTATCTTTCAAAAAATCTGAAAATAGATCAGTAAAATTTTTAAGTAATAAAACCATAAATTATTCATATCAAAAATTTAGTTATAACTTTATAAGAATAATCAACTAATTGTTGAATAATATGAGAAATCTGATTTAAAAAAAATGATTGTGTAATTTTATTTTTAACAAGTTTAATTTATATTTTAAATTATTCTAATTAACTAATAAATGTAAATTTATTAATCAAAAATTGCATAACAATTGTCATCAATTATTTTAAATAAAAATACAAAGTTTTAAAGTTTGAAAAAATTTTTATTAATACTCCTTTT
>MWOQ01000059.1 GCA_002026145.1 Prochlorococcus sp. HOT208_60m_813L03
CTTCAATTGAAAAGTATTGAAAATGTCTCGAGCGTGACTTGAACACGCGACCTGCGGGCTATGAATCCGCCGCTCTAACCAGCTGAGCTACCGAGACATGGAAATATTGTAAGGCATTGGTTGTACTTAATTACCATTTTGAAAATTTATTTGTTTGTGGGCCTCATATATAGCAATTCCGCATGCTACAGAAAGGTTTAAACTTCTAACACCTTTTTGATCATTGTTTCTAGTCTGTATATTCGGCATAAATATTGATATTAAAAAAGTCGCTTTTATCAATGTGGAATCTGGCAATCCTGAATCTTCTCTCCCAAATAGCAAAATATCATCTTGTTTAAATTTAAAATCCTTCAAATATAATCCATTTTTCTTGCTAAAAGAAATTATTCTTTTTGTTGATTTTGAAACTAAGAATTTTTCAAAATTTTCATACTGATTAACAGTAACTAGAGGCCAATAGTCTAATCCTGCTCTTTTTAAATATTTATCTTCTAGCTTAAAACCCAAGGGCTCTATAAGATTTAAAGTAATATTAAATGCAGCACATGATCTGGCAATATTGCCAGTATTTTGTGGGATTCTAGGTTCAAAAAGAGCGACTTCCAATTTTAAGTAGGTATTTCAATACTTATTTCATCTATTTTGATTGCTCTGCCGTTTATTGCCAGCCAATTATCTTTTGATATTTTGGTTATTCTCTTTTGAAGTTCGCCGATTCTTTCAATATAAGTATTACCAATTTTATATTCAGAGACCAGACTCCAACCTACTTGTTCTCCAACAATTATTGTTATTCTTTTTCTTCTAATTAAGAGATTTATAAGTGAATTCATTTTTGTTGACCATTCATTTTTATCCTTTCCAATACTTTTCATAACGAATCCGCCAATCGAATCTATTAATAATGGACCTTCTTCATTCCTTAATGTATTTATTAGATCTGTAGTTTCTATTAATTTCCAATCTTTTGGCCTTCTTTTTCGATGTAAATTAATTTTATCTTGCCATTCATTATCATCCAAATTGTTTTCAGATAAAGCAACATATGACATCTTTTTTACCTTCTTTGCGAGATACTCTGCGAATTCACTTTTGCCACTCTTGGTCCCACCTGTAATAAAAACTATATGAGATGAATATTTATTAATACTTAATGCATTGGCATTCATAAATTCTCTATTATTTAGAGAAATACTACCATGTTGCTAAAGGAATAATTGTGGCAGCAATTAACAAACCTATAACTATATAAGTAGCAGTTGAACTCTCAGTATCTTTTGATCTCATAGTGTTAAAATTTGGATCCACTACAGGGTTGTCGATAGATGAGGGCTGACTTTTTTCGTAATTTATAACTGTCTTCTGTTGAGTAATAGCAAAATATTTATTTATGTTATTAATTTCATTTGCGTATGTATTCGAAGGGATAAGAATAAAAATAAAGCCAGTAAAGATAAGGGAAATTATATA
>MWOQ01000006.1 GCA_002026145.1 Prochlorococcus sp. HOT208_60m_813L03
GGTGGCAACATAAAACATTCTGATCATCATACAGATCAAGATGCGGGTTTGTTTCTTAGTCGAATTGAATGGAATAGTAACAATGAATCTTTTAATAGAGATGAAATTTATAATGAATTTCAAAAAATTGCATATGAAGTGAATGGAAAATTTAACGTAAATTATTCTGATGAAATTCCAAATGTTGCTATTTTCGTGAGTAAACAAAATCATTGTTTGATTGATTTACTTTGGCGTGTAAGAAATGGAGAACTCAAAATGAAAGTGCCTTTAATAATTTCAAATCATTCTGATCTTGAAAATATTGCTAATGACTTTAATGCAAAATTTGTACATATTGATACGTTTAAAACAGATAAAGCTATTGTTGAAGATCAATTTTTAAATTTACTAGAAGAATATGAAATTGATCTTGTTGTATTAGCCAAAT
>MWOQ01000060.1 GCA_002026145.1 Prochlorococcus sp. HOT208_60m_813L03
TCAATGGAAGAATTTAACCAATTATTTCTTGATATATTAGAAGAAAGAAGTTGTAAAATTGGGATTTTAAGAGAAGTAAATATATTTCCAGAATTTTCAATTAATTCATTATTTTTAATTTGAGATGAAGAAAATGAAGTTGTGGTAATTATAATTTTGATATCTTCTTTTTGAAAAATTTCTATTAATTTCTTTTGAATAATATGATCTTTTAGAGTTGAAATAAAAATTGTTTTAGGGGATAGTCCGCATTTTCTTAACTGCAAGTTAAGTTTTTCATTTACATCAATTTCATTTGCCAAAAAAAGGGATTTATAGGATATTATTCCTATCTTTTCTCCTTTTTCAACTTTCCAATCATACAAATAAGGATCTGCATAAAAAGAAATCTTATAAAACTTATCAGGAATTAATGTTTCATCTATCTTTAGATAAGATAAACAATTAAGAAATTTTCTATAATTAATTAGTCCTCCAGATCTTAGTAACTTAGAAATATTTAATGCTACTTCTTTATCTATACTACTTATTTCACATAAGGAAACTTCCTGATCAAAGGTACCTGATAGGATTACTAACTTCCTTTTTTTATTAACTGCTTGCCATTTTAAAAGTTGCTCAATTCCATAGTTCCATGTACCTTTATCTCCGAATAATCTTAGTACGACAACTTTGGCGTAATTGATTGTTTTTAATAGATAATTATCTACTTGAGCTGAGGA
>MWOQ01000061.1 GCA_002026145.1 Prochlorococcus sp. HOT208_60m_813L03
AAAAGTGTTGATAATCTTTGAGGATCTTTTAAAAACAGCCAGCCAACGAGAGTTTCAAAACCAGTAGCTCTAGAGTATATAGCAGGGTCTGAAGACTTTGGATATCTCTTTGTTTTATTTCTAGCACGCCTAATTAGATCTATTTCATTTGAATTTAATAAATGTTCAATTTGACTTAATGATTTTGACTGAGATTTTGCTTTTACTTCGTTTACTACAGATAAATGGAGATCTTTAGATTTTAAAGGGAAATGAACATGCCTTAGTCTTTGGTGAAGCTCCCAAACCGAATCTCCAAGCCAGGCAAGTTGAATAACACCTATATCTTCGGGAGATCCATATGGGATCAAGTTTTGAATCCAATAATTCAATTTTTTAAAAAATTTAATGCATCTTCAAGGCTTGACTTTAAGTTAAGAAAATCCCCTAAACGAACAAGTTTAATTGTTTGAGCCACTCTCGAATTACCAACAACAGAGAAACCAAGTTTCGACTTTTTGCATTCTTTAGCAGTCTGAACAAGAGCTCCAAGACCAGAGGAATCTAAAAAATCTATTTTTGTAAGATCAATAACGAATGGAAGCTCATTTTTTAAATTATGCGTAACAAAAGTCTTAAATTGTTTTTCTGAAAAAGCATCAAGTTGGCCTTTAAAAGAAAAAACAATAATGTTTGCTTTAAACTCAAGGTTTCCTCTTAGAGAAACCGTTAACTTCTGGAAATCTTCTATGATCTAATACCTCCAAAAAATTAATGTATCAAATGTAATTATCAAATCAAAAGAAAACAATATGTCAACATCTTTCTAACATTAGAGAAACAAATTTTTTAAATAAATAATCTGAATCATGAGGGCCGGGTCCTGCTTCTGGATGATATTGCACACTAAATATTGGCTTATTATTAACTTCTAGGCCAGCAACAGTATTATCGTTTAAGTTGTAGTGGGTTATTGTAACTTTGTTCTTAGAGAGAGAATTAGGATCAATCGCAAAACCATGATTCTGACTAGTTATTTCAATTTTATTATTTTCACCGCAAGGATGATTTAAACCACGATGTCCAAAAGGTAATTTAAAAGTTGAACCTCCTAATGCTAATCCAAATATTTGGTGGCCAAGGCAAATACCAAACATAGGTATTTCACCATATTCAATAAGCGATTTTGCTAAGTCTATACCTTCAGAGACGGATGAAGGATCGCCTGGACCATTTGAGAAAAATATGCCATCCGGCTTATTAGACAAAACATCTTTTAGAGAAGAACGAGAAGGCAAAACTAAAACTTCACAGCCATGGGAAACAAGTCTATTTAAAATTGAATTTTTAATTCCAAAATCAATTGCTACTATTTTTAATTTTTTAGACGATTCAACATATCTTGTTCTTAAATCAAAAAATGTTTTTGTATGACTTTTCCATATAAATTGATGCTTTGTTGAAACTACTTTTGATAAATTCAGCCCCTCCATCTTTGGCGTATCATGAATTATCTTTAAACAACTTTCATTAGTTTTATCTAGAGAGGTAATAACTCCATTCATCGCGCCATTAGATCTTAAAATTTTAACAAGAGCCCTTGTATCAATTCCATAAAGACCTATGATGTTTTTCTCAACTAACCATTGCTCAAAATTCTTTTGAGATCTCCAATTGCTGTTATTAGATGAAAAATTTCTAACAATTATCCCTTTAACATTGATGTTAGATTCTGAATCTTCAAAATTAATACCAGTATTTCCAATTTCTGGATAAGTAAATGTTAATATCTGCCCATAATAACTTGGATCAGTCATAACTTCTTGATATCCGGTCATTCCCGTATTAAAAACTATTTCACCAATGGCCGTACCAGAAGTACCAAAAAAGAATCCAGGGAAAACAATACCATTACTTAAAACTAATTTCGCGTTCTTTCTATATGGATTAATCATCAATATGAAATTAATTAATTTGTGGATAAATAATTTTTTAAGTGTAAAAACTTTTCCCAAGGGTCTCCTTGATTAATCGCAAATAAAGCTTTATTAAATCCTTCATTTAAATCATCCTCCATTCCTGCTACCCAAAGCACCAAAGCCGTATTCAAGGCTACAACATCCATATGAGATTTTTTCCCAGAACCATTTAAAACAGACTTTAATATTTCCTCATTAGACTCGAGATCAGAAACCACAAGCTTTTCGTTATCAATATTTTCAAGATTAAAATCTGAAATATTTATTTCTGAAAACCGTAATTCACCTTTTTCAACAAACACTAATTTATTTTCTCCTTGAAGCGAAGCTTCATCGAGGCCTCCAGAACCATGAACTACTATTGCTCTTTTCATCCCCATTTTTAAAAGCGCGCTTCCCATGGGTTTTAAAAGATCCTCAGAAGGAACACCCAAAACTTGCGCATTGGGTCTCAAAGGATTTACCAATGGTCCAAGTTGATTAAATATAGTCCTGATTCCAAGGGTCTTTCTTAATGGAGCAAGTTTTATTAAAGATTTATGCCAAACAGGTGCAAACAAAAAAGTTATTCCAATTTCACTCAGAGCTAAGATAACTTTTTCTAATGAACAATTTAAATTCAAACCAAGATTTAATAATACATCAGCAGAGCCAACCTTACCACTAGCACTTTTATTTCCGTGTTTTGCAATTTTTACTCCACAAGATGCAGCCACAAATGCTACTGCTGTTGAAATATTAAATGTATTAGCTCCATCCCCTCCTGTTCCACAAGTATCAACCAAATACA
>MWOQ01000062.1 GCA_002026145.1 Prochlorococcus sp. HOT208_60m_813L03
CTTGGGCAAGAAACATAAGATCATTAATATATCAGAATCTAGGGATTACGATAACAGTAGGAATAGGAGAAAATAAAGTAAGAGCAAAAATTGCTAATAAATTAGCTAAAAATATTGATTATTCAGCTGGAATATTTGATTTAGCTAGAACCAGAAATGAGAATAATTATTTAAAAAGAATTAGTGTAGATAAGATATGGGGAGTCGGGCAACAAACCTCTAATTGGTTGCAAAGTAAAGGCATTAAGAATGCGAAAGAATTAAGAGATATGGAAGAAAATGAAATCATCAAGAAACTAGGCATAGTAGGAAAAAGATTGCAATTAGAACTGAAAGGTTATAAATGTCTGCCTATAGAAAAAAACAAGAAATCAAAAAAAGAAATTCAGGTAAGCAGGAGTTTCGGTACTCCTGTCACAAAATTAGAGGAATTAACTCAAGCACTAGCGACTCACGCAATAAAAGCATCTGAAAAAATGAGAAGTCAGAATTTGCAATCATTTAATATTAGAGTATTTGCAAGAACCAGTAAGTATTCAAGTCAAAATTATCAAAGAAGTGCTCATAGAAAACTTACAAATGCAACAGACGACACAAATACTATTTTAAAAATAGTAGTTGAATTATCTAAAGAAATTTATAATCCCGAATATAAATTCT
>MWOQ01000063.1 GCA_002026145.1 Prochlorococcus sp. HOT208_60m_813L03
CCATCAAGACCAATGTAAGGGTACATAATCTTTCTTTCAGCTTTACCCAAATCATTTAACAAAGCATTAGTATTTGATCCTGAATTTCTATTTCTATTTCTATCCAAAATTAAATTCTCAAAAGTTTCAGCTTGATTTAAATAGTAATCTGAAATTTGATACTTACTTAGAACCCTCTCAAAAAATACTGTTCCATCTTTAGGGTTTAATCCATTATTAGTCTGAAATTCAAATATTCTTGAAGCTATATCATCATAACCTTTGTTTAAAAAGTATTTTATAGGAGTTGTGTTATAACTATTGCATTTATTTATTCCGAAATCTAGATCATTTAAAATAAAGTCTTTGTTATCCTTTTGTCGTCCTTTAGCTTTAATTTTTTTTAGACAAGAAAATATAGTTAATACCTAAATTGCTGTAGTAATCATGTTTATCTCCACACTCAATTCCAGTAGATCTAAATTCTGGTGGATAGTATTTAAATAAAGAGTCATCAAAGGGATTTAAATCATTTTTAAGCAATTTATTTGTAGGATATAATGCACTGATTTCTTGATTTTGATTATTAAGTCTCTTTGACCTTTTTAACAAAGCAAGAAAGGTTGCATTATCAAATTTACCGTGAGAATCTCTAATGTCTGCTGCTGAATGAACTTTAAAAAATATCTGTTTCCATTCTCTCTGTGATACCCATAGCTTTTGAAGTATCCTGATTTTTTAAAAGAACTTTAACAAAATTACTTTTTATGAAATCTTTAGAGAACTGTTCATTAGTCTTATCTACGCATTGTCTGAATGATGAAAAAACTGAAGGAATATATTTTTTGGAAGAGGGTTCATTACTGAAAATATCGTAAGCATTATTTAAATTTTTAGATGCTAAAAGCAATTGGGATAATGACTGATTAGATTTTTTACATGCTTTATTCGCTTGAGCAAGAGATACAAAACCTAAACAATTAAAATTTGGATCTACTTCACAGACGTCTAAATTATATTTTGTAAGTTCTCCTAAATAGTTTTCACGGATTTTAGTTATATTAAGATTTTTATAAGAGTTATTCGTCAATAATTCTAGACCGATATCTGTATCTGAATATTGATCTATTATTTGATCAATAGTTTTTAAGAAATTTTCCCTTTTTGTTAGTCTTACTTTTGTTGAATCTTCTGGGGTTACAGAGTTATATAATTTAATAGCATCAGCAATCAATTTTCTTTCTGGTGATGTTGTACTAGAAGCTGGTTGAATATT
>MWOQ01000064.1 GCA_002026145.1 Prochlorococcus sp. HOT208_60m_813L03
ATGGAGACAGAGATGGTGGTTATACACGCATAGTAAGAACTGTATCTAGAAAAGGTGATAACGCTCAGATGGCCATAATTGAGCTTGTTTAAGTAATTAATTAAAGGGGCTTTTACTAAAAAATAACTTTTGAAAAGGGTAGCTTTACTAGTCCAATATGATGGATCTCATTATTCAGGTTGGCAAAAACAAAAAAATGCAACTACTGTTCAAGAAATTTTAGACAAAGCTCTCTTAAAGATTACGAATCAAACAGTAAAGACTTTTGCAGCAGGTAGGACTGATGCTGGGGTTCATGCATCAGGTCAAGTAGTACACTTTGATGTTGATTGTGTTTTTCCAGGAAATAGTTATTCTGATGTCTTAAATAGTCTTTTACCCCCTTCAATTAGGATCTTGGAATCAGTTGAGGTAAAAGATAGTTGGCATGCATGCTATTCAGCGATGTATAGACATTATCGATATGTCATTAATAACAGTAAATTCCCAAACTTGTTCATCAATAATTGGTCATGGCATAGATATCAAAAAGTATTAGATGAAGTTTTAATGTTAAATGCATCCAAGAAAATGATAGGAGAACATGATTTTTTTGCTTTTCAGAAAAGTGGTAGTAATAGAACAAACTCAATTACAAAAATAAATAATATAGAAATTAAAAGAGTAGAAGATTTGATTTTTGTTGATATTAAAGCTACTGGTTTTCTATATGGAATGGTCCGCTTAATTATTGGTCAACTAGTTTTAGTTGGAGAAAACAAAATATCGCCAGAAATTTTTACAGATAGATGGGTAAACAAAAAGAAAAATGATGTTAAAGAATCTGCTCCAGCTAAGGGGTTATGTTTCGTAAATGCTGTTTATGAAGAAAATGTTTTTAAAAAGATTAATAACAATGATTTTTTCCCTGTTTTTTTAATTAAGGGTTTTTCTTGAGTAAGGTTTAATTAATAGAATTTTTTGTGTAAATCATTCAAAACTGTTGTTTAATATTCCTTCAATAAGGTAGAATTTAATATTAATTTAAATTTATTTGCAGAAATTTGGTAAATGAATAAAACAATTACTCCATCTTTAGAAACAATTGAAAGAAATTGGTTTTTAGTTGACGCAAAAGATAAAACGCTTGGTAGACTTGCTACAGAAATTGCAACTGTATTGAGAGGTAAGAATAAACCAACATTTACACCTCATCTAGATACTGGAGATTTTGTTATTGTAGTCAATGCCGAGAAAGTTGAGGTAACAGGTAAAAAAGCATCACAAAAATTGTACAGGAGACATTCTGGAAGACCAGGAGGAATGAAAATTGAAAAATTTGAGTCTTTACAAGAAAGAATTCCTGAAAGAATCATCGAGCAAGCAGTTAAGGGCATGCTGCCTCATAATTCTTTAGGAAGACAGCAATTTAAAAAACTAAAAGTTTATAAAGGTGCTGATCATCCTCATGCTGCTCAGAATCCTGTATTATTAAATAGTTAATTTATCAAAATGAATAGTCAAATAAAAAACAAAGCTGTGTATTGGGGAACTGGAAGAAGAAAAACTTCAGTAGCTAGAGTTCGCTTGATTCCAGGAAATGGACTAATAAAAATTAATGGTCGTGCTGGAGATGATTACTTAAACTTTAATCCCCTACACTTAAATTCAATAAAAGCACCTTTGCAAACGTTAGGCCTTGAAAATTCTTATGACATCTTAGTAAATGTTTTTGGTGGTGGATTGACTGGCCAAGCAGATGCTATAAAGCAAGGTGCAGCTCGAGCACTTTGCGAATTATCTCCTGACAATAGGAAACCTCTAAAAACTGAAGGCCACCTCAGTAGAGATCCTAGAGCTAA
>MWOQ01000065.1 GCA_002026145.1 Prochlorococcus sp. HOT208_60m_813L03
CAAAAAAGACTTTACTCATATNGCGACCGNNCATTACGCAAGGATAAAAAAATCATCTTATTCTAAAAAACTTGATTGCAAGAGCTTTGTATTTAAGGACTTCCTTCTTCTCAGAGGTGCTGACGAAAACAAAGACCAAAGTTATTTTCTTTATTCTCTTTCTCAAGAAGTACTATGCAGATTAGAATTTCCACTTGGTGAAATGAAAAAAGAAGAAACGAGAAGAGAAGCCCTCAGATTAGGCCTTAGAACTGCTCAAAAACCAGAAAGTCAAGATTTATGTTTAGTTGATCATTATGGATCAATGCAGATATTTATCGACAAACACATAGAACCCAAAGAAGGAGAAATTGTACATGTAAATGGGAAAGTCCTAGGAACGCACAATGGAATTCAGCACTTTACAGTAGGTCAAAGAAAAGGTTTGGGAATTGCTTGGCCGGAACCATTATATGTAAAAAGTTTAGACAGAATTAAAAACATAGTTTTTGTAGCAGATAAAAGTGATTTATTTAATAAAGAAGCAACAATTAGTCAAGTTAACTGGGTTTCAATCGAAGAACCAAAGCAAGAGATAGAAGTTGAAGCACAAATTAGATATAGAAGTCATCCAGTAAAAGGAACATTAATACCTTTGAAAAATTTAGATAATCAAGCTAAAACATTTAAATTAATTTTTGAAGAAAGTCAAATTTCTGTAACGCCTGGACAAGCTGCAGTTTTTTATAAAGGAGAAATTTTATTAGGTGGTGGATTAATTAATTAATTTTCCAAAATATATTTAATCCCATAAAAAATATAAACAAAAACAAAATAGGTTTATCTCCAAATTTTGTGTAGAAAGTCTTTTCGGATGAAAAATTAGGGAACACTATTTCATTTTGCTCAACATTTAAATCTAGCATTTTTATGATTTTTCCATCATCTTGAACTAAGCCCGAAGGGCCGGTATTTGATACTAGTAAATTATTTTTCTTATTTTCAATACTTCTTAATCTAGCCAAAGATAGGAATTGATTATAAAGTTTAGCTGGATATGGATCTAAATTTGCTGCAGTTATTATTAGTTTTGAGCCGTTATTAATAGCCTTTCTTATTTTTAGTCCATCACTAATTTCGTAACATATAGCTACTGCTAGTGGGGGTGTAAATTTAGGATCATAAAATCTTGAATCAGAGCCTGGTTGAATCCCTCCTACTGCAGATAATCCTCTTGAAAAACTATTTAGAAATCTAGGTATTTTTTCACCTATTGGAACAAGTCTATTTTTATCTATAAATGAGGTAAAAGATTTATCTCCAATTTGAAATCCGAGTAAAGAGCTTCTTAACTCATTATTTGAATTTCTGAAACCTCCTGCCAAGGTATTAACCTTAATGCCTTTCGATAAATAAAAATTATTAGATAGAGTTCCTTCAGCAGCAGCAAGAAGTTTCGCTTTG
>MWOQ01000066.1 GCA_002026145.1 Prochlorococcus sp. HOT208_60m_813L03
TCTCTAGTTATTTTTACACCTAAATTTTTTAGTTTTAATTCAAAATTTTCATAACCTCTATCTAGATGTTCTAATCCATAGAAATTACTACTACCTTTTGCGATGATTCCTGCAATTATTAATGCAGCTGATGACCTTAAATCTGAGCCAACTAGATTCATCCCATTAATTGTTTTAACACCTTTGATGTGAGCTACGTTTTTGTTTAGTTTTATACTGGCGCCCATTTCATTAAGTAAATAAATATGATTCATTCTGTTTTCGAAAATTGTTTCAGTTATCTTTGATTCACCATTTGCGATTGTCATTAGAGTTGTAAATGGTGCCTGCAAATCAGTAGGAAAGCCTGGGAAAGGAGCTGTTTCAATATCTACTCCTTTAATCTCTTTACTCTTTATAGAAATTGAATTACCTTTAATCGTAATTTTACTCCCACTCTCTTGAAGCTTATTAGTGACAGCTTCAAGGTGATGTGGGATTACTGGAGAAATTGTTATTGCAGAGGAAGTTGCAGCAGCAGCTATTAGAAAAGTTCCAGCTTCTATTCGGTCTGGAATTACTTTATGGGTACATCCGCCAAGCTTATTAACACCATCAATAATAATTGTTTCTTTACCAGAGTCATAAATTTTTGCCCCCATTTTATTAAGCATTTGGCATAAATCTTGAACTTCAGGCTCTCTAGCAGCATTTTCAATAGTAGTTCTTCCTTTGGCTAAAGATGCTGCCATTATTAAAGTTTCAGTCGCACCTACACTTGGACAATTTAATTTAATATGAGTGCCATGAAGTCTATTTTTGTTCCCCCTTGTTTTTGCCTTTACAATTCCCTCTTCAATAATAATGTCTGCTCCTAGTGCGATTAATCCATTGATGTGCTCGTCTATTGGCCTTGAACCAATATTGCATCCACCTGGTAACGGTACTTGAGCTTCTCCAAATTTAGTTAATAGTGCACCTATACAAAAGAAACTAGCTCTTAATCCTTTAACAAGTTCATATGGAAGTTCTTTAATCGAAATAGTTGTTGGATCTATTTCTAGTTGGTTGTTTTTACGAACTAAATTCACTCCTAAATTCTTCAAGATATTCCCCATCTTTTCAATATCAGTGAGAAAAGGAACATTTTCAAGAATTATTTTTTCATTAGTTAGCAATGATGAGGCTAATAAAACTAAGGCGGAATTCTTCGCACCACTTATTTCAATTATTCCATTTAACTTGCCTTGGCCAAGAATCTTTAAATTTTGCGATTTAAGATATGACTTCGTTTTGCTTCCGCAAATCATTAAGACTTAATTTATTAAATTCATCATGACAAACTAATAATATTAAGTCCACCCTATGTAACGTCATGAATATTAATTAAAAGTGAAAATGTATTTTTTAAATTCTTGGTAAATAAAAATTTAATAAATAATTGATCAAAATATTTATGTAATTAAGATATAGTTAATAACAAATTTTTCAAAATACTCATAGAAAAAACTTTTTTAAAAATAACTAGTAAAAACAATAATCTAGTTAAAAGATTTAGATCATTTAAAAGAGGATCATCTCCAAAAGATCAAGACTTTTTTTGCATAGAGGGTACACATCTTATTGAAGAATTGCTGAAGTCTGGGAAAAATCCCTCTAAGATTTTAGTTACCGAAAAATGGCTAAGAAAGAATCAAAATCTAAGCAAAAAATTTGATGAGTCATTAATAAATATTGTCTCAGAGGAAATCTTGGTATCTGCGATTTCAACAATTAATCCAGATGGGATAGCAGCTTTAGTAGAGATTTCAGTAATACCTAATTATCAATTTAATAGAAAAGATGATTTTGTTCTTGTTCTCGACAGAATTCAAGATCCTGGGAATATGGGCAATCTATTTAGAACCGCTCTAGCTGCTGGTGTTAATGCAATTTTTTTAGCTGGAGGTGCGCATCCATTAGGCCAAAAGGTATTAAGAGCATCCTCAGGTGCAGTTTTTCATCTGCCATTTTTAAGATTTGATGGCATTGAAGAAGAAATATTAAATTCTTTACTTAAGTCTTTGTCTGAATTATCAAATGTAGGATTTAAGATTTTCTCTACTAGTAGCCATAATGAGGTTTCAAAAAAATCTTCAAAACCTTACTGGGAAGTAGATTGGTCTAGACGCACGGCATTAATTTTGGGTAATGAAGGCCAAGGTATTCATAAAAAAATTCAAGAAGCTTTTAATGAAACAATTACAATTCCGCATAGCGAGATTGTAGAATCATTGAATGTGGCTTGTGTTGCAGTTCCTTTATTACTAGAACGAAAAAGAGTCGCATACACTTCTAAATAAATAAATAAAAAGTGACTGATTTAAGTTTTGATTTTGATTTAATCGTAATAGGAGCAGGATATGGAGGTTTTGATGCCGCTAAACATGCTGCTGGTAAGGGACTAAAAGTCGCAATAGTAGAATCTTCTGATATGGGAGGTACTTGTGTTAACAAGGGTTGTGTTCCATCTAAAGCTCTTTTGGCGGCAAGTGGAAAAGTTAGAGAAATAGCTAATTATGAACATTTAGCTAAATTTGGTATACATGCTTCACCAGTAAGGTTCGAGAGATCTAAAATTGCAGATCATGCAAATAATTTAGTTTTAAATGTTAGAGAAAATTTAACAAAAACTCTTAAAAGGAGCGGTGTTGAAATTATTTTGGGCATTGGAAGAATTGAAGGAAATCAAAAAGTAGGTGTAAGAGATAAGAACGGAATTGATAAAATTTTCACATGTAAGAATATTGTTATAGCAACAGGCTCTTCTCCTTTTGTGCCCCGTGGAATAACTTTGGATAATAGGACCGTATTTACTAG
>MWOQ01000067.1 GCA_002026145.1 Prochlorococcus sp. HOT208_60m_813L03
GTCTGATCTTCCTTTTGAAGCCCAGAAAATATTATGAATTTTTTCTACATAACTCATGAGTTCTTCAGCTTGGGCTAAGTCAATATTAACTTTGCATGCACTGCATAATTTAGCCGCCTTCCAAATGGTTTCATGTAAGTCTGGATAAGTTTCTAAGTGAACTGGTTTAAAGTAATCTGTCCACAAAATTAGAATCTCTTTCTTTGTTTCTTTTGCTTGCTCTTCTTTAACGGCAACAAATCTAGAAAATGTATTACTGTATGCAGCCCACTCTGTTGAATCAGTGCTAGAAGGAGCTTCTAATGCAATAAGTTTTTTCGTCATTGATAAAACTGCTTCAGCTGCAACTCTCGTAGATGCTGGGTCGTAAACACCACAAGGACCATCGCAGTGAGCATGGACGGTCATTGGGGAATTTTTATTTAGAAAAGAATTGATGAATTTACTTAACATTTCAAATATTTGGTGTTGTTTATATATTACTTGGAGATTAACTAAATTGAAAAGTCTTAGATATTTTTCTTACTTAATTTAATTGACTTTTAATAATTCAACTTCAAATATTAAAGTCGCATTAGCAGGTATTACATTTCCAGCTCCTCTTGATCCGTATCCAAGTTCCGGAGGTATTGTTAACTTTCTTTTGCCTCCAACTTTCATGCCTGCTACACCTTCGTCCCAACCTTTTATTACTCGTCCAGCACCCAAGGGAAAGCTGAATGGAGCTCTGCCGATACTGGTATCAAATTGTGTCCCGTCTTCTAGTGTTCCTGTGTAATTCACAGTAACTGTTTGCCCAGCACTAGCCTCATCTCCTTCCCCGTTTACGATATCTGCAATAATTAAACCACTTTCTGTAGTCCTTGAATTGTTGTCTGTTGGTGTTTCTTCTGCCATAGCGAAAAGTATAGGATTTGGATCTGATGGGTCTAGTTCAAATAAATTATTATTTGAGGCATTTGATGCTTTTGCAACAGGTGTTCTTTGAACTGACTGAGTTTCTGATTCAGCAGCATTAACAACTTGAGGTGAATTAAATTGACTGAAAAGAGTTAATGAAACACAAAAAACAAAAACTGCAAAACTAATAAAGACTTCTCTCACTTAAATTTTGAAAGTTACTAAGACTTAGTCTACAGAATGAAGGTACAATAAATGGGTGATTATAAATTTAATTTCGTAATTTTAGATTGTTAATCCCAACTCA
>MWOQ01000068.1 GCA_002026145.1 Prochlorococcus sp. HOT208_60m_813L03
AATCTGAGAGTCAAGGCCAAATTTTAAAGAAAAATTTAAAAACAATACTTGTTCTGATTATATCTATTGTTATGGTTTCACTGCTTTTGTTTAGAAATTTCTTTTTTAAATCAACTTATCTTCTAAAGAGTTTTGGAGAATTATCTGTTGACCCTGATATTGCTTTTACAAACAATAAGCCTACATTTCTTGAATTTTATGCTGAGTGGTGTGAGGTTTGTAAAGAAATGGCTCCACAAATTTCTGCTCTTAAAGATGAATACGAAACAGATATTAATTTTGTTTTTTTAAATGTGGATAATCAAAAATGGGGCAATTACATCCAGAAGTATGCCGTTAATGGGATTCCCCAACTTAATCTTTTTGATAAAAAAGGTAATCTAATATCTACTTTTATTGGTAAACAAGATGAAATGAGAATAAGAGAGTCTATTAATAATTTAGAAAAAGAAGAGAAAACCTATGAGAAAATTATTAATGCTGAATTTTTAACAATTCAAGAAAATAAAAACAATGAGGTTAGTCCTCGTAGTCATGGATAATTTTTACCATTCTAAAGATTTTGATACTATCGGAAAACTTTGTTTAAAAATAGACTTGCAATTTTGGGCGATAGACTTGCGTTCTTTTTGGGTACCGTGAGCTGATCGTAAATGAATATAATGTATCCAAGATCTACATGACCCAGACATATAGATTCTTGTTGGTGTTGCCAATGGCAGAACAAATCTCGCACATTCTTTGGCTACGCCTTCAGCAAGTAAATCTTCATACAATTCTGAAGCAGCCTGAAAATGTAAACCAATTTTTTCATTGAACCTTTTTTTTAATTCATGAGGTAGGTCAGG
>MWOQ01000069.1 GCA_002026145.1 Prochlorococcus sp. HOT208_60m_813L03
ATCTTAATATCAGAGTAAATTTGTTTAACTGCATGACCAATAAGGTGAGCAAATGAATGTCTTATTATTTCAATTCCTTCTTTATCTTTTGGTGTGATGATTACAACTTCGGAATCTTTACTTATAGGAATAGTTGCATCAAGGAGAACATCATTTACTTTCCCAGCAATTGTTGCTTTAGCTAATCCAGAGCCTATAGTCTGGGCAATTTCTAGTATAGTTACAGATTTTTCGAAAACCTTTTTTGAACCATCAGGTAAGGTAATTATTGGCATATTTTATTTCTCCATTTCAAAGAATCCCAATTTTGATTTAACTCTTTTTAGAGTCTGATTTGCTAAATTTTCAGCTTTTTCCTTCCCTTCATCAAGGATTTTATTTAATTGATAGGGATCATTAATTAATAATTTATATTTTTTTTGAATAGGTTCTAGTGATTCAATAAGTTGTTCTGTAATTAATTTTTTGAATGTCCCCCATCCAGTCTCTGAGTATTCATTTTCACATTGAGAAATTTCTTTGCCAGATAATATTGAATAAATCATCAAAAGATTTTTAGATTCTGGTCTCTCGGGGTTGTTAAATTCAATTCCAATAGAACTGTCACTTTTTGCTCTTTTTATTTTTTTCGTTATTACTTCAGGAGCATCTAATAAGTTAATCCGACTGCCTTCATTAGGATCACTTTTGCTCATCTTTTTTGAACCATCAATTAAACTCATTATTTTTGATCCATTCTTCATGATTATTGGTTGAGGTATTTTTAAAATATTTTTATCCTTACTAAATCTGGCATTAATTCTCTGTTGTGCAATATCTCTGGCAAGTTCAAGATGTTGTTTTTGATCCTCACCTACGGGCACAAAGTCAGCGTCATATAGAAGAATGTCTGCAGCCATTAGGATCGGATAGTCAAATAATCCAATGGATACATTATTCCCCTGTTGTATGGATTTTTCTTTAAATTGAATCATTCTTTCCATCCAATTTATTGGGGTCATGCAATTTAATATCCAACAAAGTTCTGAATGTGCGGAAATCTGACTTTGGACAAAAATGGAGCATATATTGGGATCAATTCCACAAGCGACGTACAAAGCAGCAGTAGAGATAGTGTTCTGAGCCAATTCTTTGGGATTATATGAAGCTGTTATTGCGTGCAAATCAACTACACATAGAAATGTTTCATATTGTTCTTGAAGCGTAACCCAATTATTTATGGCCCCAAGCCAATTCCCAATATGTAAATCACCAGTTGGTTGAACTCCAGAAAGAATTCTTTTTTTATTTTCCATCCTCTTCTACTTCGCTAGATTGGATCTCTTCAGTTGATGTATTTTTTACAGGTCTTGCAAAAGGGTTAGGCACTGTTTTTGTTTTTTCTTGATAAGGATTTTGTGATTGTCTATTCGGAGAAGAGTTTTTATTATTTTTTGCATATTCTGTGATTGATTCAATCAATTTATCGTCTTTGATCATTTCGCTAAGTGTTCTAACAGAGAAACCCAGAACAGCAACGGTAGATCTCAATTGAAAGGCCTCTTGTATTGATTTAACAGCTTTCATTTCGTTATCACTCAATCTTATGCGGAATCCTCCTCCATCTCTTCTGCCGCCCGATCTGTCTCTGAGATTAGATCTTTCATTGTTAGA
>MWOQ01000007.1 GCA_002026145.1 Prochlorococcus sp. HOT208_60m_813L03
ACTAAAAACTGGTTAGAAAAAATTGATTTTTGGAAAAATAAACACCCTTTATATGACCCTCCCAAAGAAGGAGAAATTTATCCTCAGGAAGTTCTTTTAAAAGTGAGGGAATTTTCACCAGAAGCTTATGTAACTACAGATGTAGGTCAACATCAGATGTGGGCTGCTCAATACCTTAGGAATTCTCCAAGAAAATGGATTAGTAGTGCCGGCTTAGGAACTATGGGTTTTGGATTGCCAGCGGCAATTGGAGTAAAAGCAGCTTTAACTAATGCAGATGTTATTTGTATTGCAGGAGATGCAAGTGTCTTAATGAATATTCAAGAATTAGGAACTTTATCTCAATATGGTCTAAACGTGAAATTGATAATTATAAATAATCGCTGGCAAGGGATGGTAAGACAATGGCAGGAAAGTTTTTACGATGAAAGATATTCATCATCTGATATGAGTTG
>MWOQ01000070.1 GCA_002026145.1 Prochlorococcus sp. HOT208_60m_813L03
GATAGTTTATTGGATAATATTTTTGAACATCTAACTATGGAAAGATATGCCAATGTTCAGTATTTTTCTATGTACCTCTGGTTTCAAGAACGTGATCTAAATGGATTTGCTTCTCACTTTCTAAGTGAATCACAAGGTGAAATGGAACATGCACAGAAGTTTGCAGATTATTTAATCGCAAGAGGACAAAGCGTAAAATTAGATGAAATTCCTGCTCCCGTTCAAACATGGGATTCAATAGAGGATCTGATTTCTTATTCTTTCAACATGGAGGCTGATTTAACTTCATCTCTGCAACAACTTTATTCTATTTCTGAAAGAATTTCCGATACAAGAACCAACGTATTCTTAGATCCAATCATTGATGCTCAAACAAAATCAGAAGATGAATTTGCAAACATACTTGGCAAAGTAAAGTTTGCTTCTAACCAACCTTCTGCAATTTTATTGATAGATAGTGATTTAAAGAAAAAATAAATTACTTTCAAATTTATTTTCATTCAATATCCTTTTGCTTATTTCAACAAGTAACTTGGAAAAGTTGATTTTCTCATTATTTTTTTTATTTAATAGCTCAGCTATTTTATAAATCTCATTAACTCTTTTAAAAATATTTTTGTTTTCAGAAAATAACCTTTACTTCAACGCTTTATTATTTGTTGTTTTGAATGATTGTTTTATATTTTTGAGTCTATTGGTTAAAATATCAACTTCTATTAACAAGCTGTTAGTCAATGATTGTGATTCCTTCATGTTTTTATAGCGGCGACGTTTCAATAAAAGAAGGAGCAACACTAACTGTTTGTGTTCCAATAGGAGCTATTAATAACTCAGATGATCTTAATTTAGAAATTAATCTTGTTGATGTTACACGTGTAGAACCGATTAATTCGCCAATTCTTTCGTGAGTTAACCTAAAAGGTAACTCACACCATTGCCCACATCTCCTACCTAAACGATTTACTAGTATTGATAACAAAGCTTGTAGTCGCTGTTCTGCATTTCCTAAGTGTCTAATTCTAAGGAGTTGCAAAGTCCATTCATTTACTGCATCGAAACCAATATTCTCATCAATATTCACATTGCTGTGAAATGACAAATCTGTTAGTGCTTCAACACAGACACCTTCGCTACATAAAAGGTCCGTTCTTAATTGATCTCCTGATTGTAAAAATGCAAGTGTCATTCCTTCAGTTTCTTCACAAGGGCAATAAACTCTAGCAATTCCACTTTCAACTTCTAGGCATGTCCCTTTTGGTCTTGATGACGGATCTATTAATACTGATTGACCAGTTATTATTCTTACTGATTTTGAAGGAGATTCTCCATAACTATGGAAATTCATTAATCCGAAATTGATAATGAGAATTATTATCAATTATGCACGATAAAATAGCTTATTGCAATAGATTCT
>MWOQ01000071.1 GCA_002026145.1 Prochlorococcus sp. HOT208_60m_813L03
TAGAAACTTTGTAATCACACCTCTGGTATATCTATAACTTGAATTTGGGAGGAAAATATTTTTAGATATGAATTTATCATAAGCTACAATTGTATAAAATCCATCATCTATGAGGATAAATTCTGAATATTTAAAAAACCTTCTTAATGAACGCATGAATGTATTTCTAAAATCTATTATTAAAAAACGATAATTGTTTTTTAAGTTATTCAATTTTAGTTTGAAGATAAGTATTAATTCATTTAAAAATCTAATTAGATTATTTTTAGGAATCCAAAAAATATGGTATTTTTTGAAATCTAAAATTTCAAGAGTTTGGTACATCTGTTTTAAGGCATGTTTGTTTTCTTTATGTAAAAGTAAAATTAATTTAAAATTTTCTATCCCTTTAATCCTACGGTATTCATTTACGCAGATTAAGTGAAGTGGCGATGCTGCAAAAAAAATATCAAATTTGTTTTTATTCATTTTTATAAGATGTTTTTTTACTCTAAAATCTAAATAGAATTACTTTTTAATTAATCTAAATATTTTTAAATTTATATTTTATTTTATTATATTTTTTTCTAAGTTTTAATAACTTATTAAAGTACTCTTCTGATACATCTTTTTTAACCCTTTTTATAATTTTTTCTTCATTATCGCCTTGCCTACTTTGATTCTTGAAAGTGTATCGTTTCCAAAAACCCTCTAAAACTATTTCATTTGATCTAGGGATTTTATTTTTCTTTTTAATATATTTAAAATAATTCTCGTAATAACCTTGTCCGAAAATCTTCTCCAGCTCATAAAATTTATTGTCTGTATTTTTAACTAAATCTTCAAAAAATAAAATCTTGTATAAATTAAATTTTTTATAATTATTATTTAATTTATTAATTAAAAGATCAAGACATTTTTCAACTAGAACTATACTTTTCTCGGTATTATTTATTTTTAGATATTCATTCTCCCAGTTTTTGGCATACCATGGTATTTCAATTCCATTAAAGTTAATTTTTGGTGTAAACTCTCTTGGATCAGAATTTATTCTATCTAAATATGAACTATATGTTTCTAAAATAAATAATGGATCTCTCAAAATATATATAATATTTAGATTATTAAAAGTTTCTTCTAACAAAGTATTATTGAAGGTGGACATATGCACCATAAAAGGGAATATTTGTTTTGGACTTAACTTTTTATTTATTATTT
>MWOQ01000072.1 GCA_002026145.1 Prochlorococcus sp. HOT208_60m_813L03
CCCAGCAATACCTTTTTTAATAAAACAAGAAAACCTGAGTAGTGGGATCATGATATCTGCAAGTCATAATCCGCCAGAATATAATGGCATAAAGATTTTTGATCATAATGGTCAAAAAACTACCAAATATTTTGAAAATAAAATTCAAAAATTAATTGAAGAGGCAAATCAAAATATATCAGTTCCTGAAAAAGTAATTCCCATAAATACAAATAAAGATCTTATGGATATTTATATTAAAAGCCTAATACAAACAATGGGTGGAGAAAATCTAAGCGGGTTGAAAATAATGTTAGACACATGCTATGGATCAGCGACCACCTGCGCAAAAAAAATTTTTGAGTCTCTTGGTGCTAATGTAAGAGTTATAAATAACTCAAAAAATGGGCTGAAAATCAATATGAATTGTGGTTCTACTAACCTCGAACCACTAAAAAAAGCATTGGAAGAGAGTCCTGCAGATATGGGTTTTAGCTTCGATGGGGATGCCGATAGAGTAATAGGAATAGATTCAAAAGGCAATGTGTTAGATGGAGATCACATTCTTTTTCTTTGGGGTAGAGAACTTATGGAAAAAAAAATTCTCACAAATAATTTACTAATATCAACGCAAATGGCAAATTTAGGTTTTGAGAAGGCTTGGAAGAAAATTGGAGGAAATTTTCATAGAACTGATGTAGGAGATAAATATGTGCATGACGCAATGAAGGAAAAAGGCGCTGTTTTAGGGGGTGAGCAGTCAGGTCATATACTTTCAAAAATTAATAACTTTTCTGGAGATGGGATATTGACTGCACTTCAAATTTCTAAATATTGTAAAAAGAAAAATATTAATTTGAATGATTGGCTTAAAAGTAGTTTCAAACCTTTTCCTCAAAAACTAACCAATATTAATTTATCTTTTAATATTAATAAATTAAATCCAGAAACCAGAATCTTAATTGATCAAACTACAGAAAGATTTCAAACAATATATTCTGATGATTGTAGAGTTTATATAAGGCCTAGCGGCACAGAACCGGTAATTAGAGTTCTAGTTGAGGCCAAAAATTATAAGAAAGTTCATTCTTTATCAACCGAAATAACAAACAAACTCTTTTTAGAAATCAATAAAATAATAAATTAAAGATGAATCAAACTTTCATATAAATCCTTTCAAAAATATCAAGTTGGTTAATAATCACATACTTTTCCCGACTAGTTTTAACTTTATTTGGATTAAAACTTTTTGAATAATTAAAATCTTTTTTATTTATTTTTTAAAATAAAAATTACTTGATATTGTGCAATCCATATAATCGAATAGATCCTTTACATCCGTTTTTATAAAAATTAAAGTTCCCTTTTGCAATGAATTTGAAAGAATGTTAATAAATTCTGGCTGAATTACACGCCTTTTATAATGTCTCTTTTTAAACCATGGATCAGGAAAATTAAAAGAAATGCTTTTTAAATTTTTAATAATATATTTACTTTGGACTTCATTCAAAATATTATTAGCATTACCAAATACAAAATATAAATTCTTGATTTCTCTTTCAAGCACTTTTAATTTAGCATTTTTGACTAATTTCTCACGGATTTCAATTCCCAAATAATTCCAACTGGTATTAACTAAAGCCAAATCGAATAGAAACTCACCAGCAGCACAACCTATATCTAAATGAAGATTCAATTTAGAATCACCAAACATTTCGCTTAAAGAAGGTATTTTCTCAATCTGATTAAAATTACTACTTAGCGGATTAACATGCTGTCTCATACAATTATTAATATATTTCTAGGCAATAATATAAGGATGCATAATATTCACAACTATGACAATAGTAAGTTCAAAACTAAGAGTTTATTGTTTAATAATTATGTGTTTAAAAAGAAAAAGTTTTGAACGTTTTTAATCAACTCTCTATTTGGCTATCCTTTCAACTTTCAATAATTTTCCTTATTGGTATACCTATTACTCTATCCTTCTGGTCAATTAAAAAAGGAAATAAAGCAGTTAATAAACTTATATCAATTTATTGGAAAATATCCCTTTGATTTTTTATAAGCCTTCTACTTCTAATAGGTAAGTATAATTACGCTCTTGTGATAACAAATATTTCAACATTATTAATGACAGTTTCTATTTGGTTTTGGAACGACATTAATGACGAATTAAGAGAATATGATTTTTCTTACTACCTCACCACAATTACAAAAATATGGAGAT
>MWOQ01000073.1 GCA_002026145.1 Prochlorococcus sp. HOT208_60m_813L03
TAATTAGCCCGCATTGTTCAAATTTAAATTTATTTTTTAATTTATTTCCTGAAATATTCCATGACAAGTTCATGATTTTTGCGTTGTTGTTAGATAAAGGACCAGCTACAGCGAAACATGCAGAAGAAGGATGGGTAATATTTTTGCATTCATTTTTAAAAAAATCTTCTAGGATCATTTCAAAAGAATCCCAATCAGAAGATAGATATTTTTTTTTGAATAACAATTTAGGCGAATCATCATTTATTACTCTTGCGAATACTCCCAAAAGAACCTTGGTACCTCCTAAATCACAAGCCAGAAAATTCATATATTCGAAATTATTCTGTTCTCCCTTTTTTTTCTATTAATTCATCAATTAATTTGTATAGATTAGGTAGGTCGAAAATTCCTAAATTTGTTCCATCTAAAGCTCTCAAAGCGACTGAATCAATTTCCTCTTCTTTATCTCCAATAACTGCAATTAAGGGAACTCTCCCGAGAGTTGCCTCTCTTATTTTATATCCTATTTTTTCATTCCTAACGTCTACTTTTGATCGGTAACCATTATTATTTATTAATTCATTAAACTTAAAACACTTTTCAATATTTCTATCAGTAATGCTTAATAAAATTATTTGATAAGGTGCAAGCCAAATTGGGAATTTTGCCTCATATTGTTCAATTAAGATTCCGATAAATCTCTCAAAGGATCCTAAAATTGCTCTGTGAAGCATAACTGGATTTCTTTTCTCATTATCAATATCTACATAAGTTGCATCCAATCTAATAGGCATTGAGAAATCAACCTGAATGGTGCCACATTGCCAGACTCTATTAAGACAATCTTTTAAGGAGAATTCTATTTTTGGACCATAAAAAGCCCCTTCTCCTGGTTGGAGTTCCCATTTCAGGTTCTTATTATCAAGAGCTTTGGTAAGAGCCTCCTCTGATTTATCCCAAATCTCTTCACTACCTACCCTTTTTTCAGGGCGGGTTGATAATTTGATAATGATTTCATCAAAACCAAAAGTTTTATAAACCTCGAAAACAAGATCTATAAAAGTTGATACTTCTTCTTGAATTTGCTCTTCTGTGCAGAATATGTGTGCATCATCTTGAGTAAAATTTCTTACTCTCATTAAGCCATGCAGTGCCCCAGAGGGTTCATTTCTGTGACAAGAACCAAATTCAGCAAGACGAATAGGTAAATCCTTATAACTTTTTAAACCTTGATTAAATACTTGTATATGGCATGGGCAATTCATTGGTTTAATTGCATAAGTTCGATTTTCTGATGCAGTAGTGAACATATCGTCTCTAAATTTTTCCCAATGACCGGATTTTTCCCAAAGAGATTTATCAACAGCTTGTGGGGTTTTAATTTCTAAATAATCATTTTTTTTGAGTATTTCTCTTATGTAATTTTCAAGTACTTGGTAAATTGTCCATCCATTTGGATGCCAAAAAATCATTCCTGGAGATTCTTCTTGTATATGAAAAAGTGAATGTTTTTTACCAAGTTTTCTATGGTCCCTTTTTTCCGCTTCTTCAATTCTTGTTAAATAATCTTTGAGTTCCTTTTCTTTTGCCCATGCAGTTCCATATATTCTCTGTAATGATTCATTCTCACTATTCCCTCTCCAGTATGAACCTGATAATTTAAGTAATTTAAAGTGCCTCAAATGTCTAGTATTGGGTACGTGAGGCCCTCTACACATGTCAATATATTCTTCGTGTTTATATAAATTTATGAGCCCTTTTTCAGGGATTTCCTCAATTATTCGTAATTTAAAAGTCTCATCTCTCTCTTTAAAAGTTTTAATTGCCTCTTCTTTTGAAACTTGTAAAGTTTCAACGTCATAGTTTGTTTTTATTAATTTATTAATTCTGTTTTCGATTTTTATTAAATCTTCAGGAGTAAATCTGTATTC
>MWOQ01000074.1 GCA_002026145.1 Prochlorococcus sp. HOT208_60m_813L03
AGATTAAAGATCATGAAATGATTGTTAAAAAACCCTAAAATTTCCCAATTTTATAAATATTTAGTTCACTATATGATGATTTCCTCAGGAATAAAAGCTAGCTTATGTATATATATGATTATCTAAATATGAAATCAATTTTAGAACAATTGTCCTCAATGACCGTTGTTGTTGCTGATACTGGAGATTTAGATTCGATAAAAAAATTTCAACCAAGGGACGCTACCACCAATCCATCGCTAATACTTGCTGCTGCTAAGAACCCTGATTATGTGAAATTAATTGATAAAGCTTTAGAAAGTTCAGGAAATGTCTTGCCCCAAGGATTCTCCGAAGTTGAATTAATCAAAGAAACTGTTGACCAAGTTTCAGTATTTTTTGGAAAAGAAATATTGAAAATTATTTCAGGGCGCGTATCTACAGAAGTTGATGCAAGACTAAGCTTTGACACTGAAGCTACGGTAGAAAAAGCGAGAAAATTGATCAACCTTTATAAAAATTTTGGAATTAAAAAGGAAAGAATTTTGATTAAGATTGCAGCAACTTGGGAGGGAATTAAGGCAGCTGAAATTTTGGAAAAAGAGGGTATTAAGTGCAACTTAACTTTACTTTTTAATTTCTGCCAAGCGGTAACTTGTGCCAATGCAAAGATAACTCTGATTTCTCCGTTCGTTGGCCGTATATTAGATTGGCATAAAGCAAAAACAGGTAAAACTAGTTTTGTTGGCGCTGAAGATCCTGGTGTTATTTCGGTTACGCAAATATACAAGTACTTTAAAGAAAAGGGATTCAAGACAGAAGTAATGGGAGCGAGTTTTAGAAATCTTGATGAAATAAAAGAATTAGCAGGTTGCGATCTTTTAACAATCGCACCAAAATTTCTTGAGGAACTGAAAAAAGAAAAAGGAGATTTAGTTAGAAAATTAGATGTAAGTACCCAAATAAATAATTCTATTGACTACGAATTTGAAGAAAAAGATTTTAGATTAAGTATGTTAGAAGATCAAATGGCAAGTGAAAAGCTTAGTGAAGGTATTACTGGATTCAGTAAGGCTATAGAAGAATTGGAAGAGCTGCTACTAAAGAGATATTCAGAGATTAAGAATCATAAATTGATTTCTGCTAACTAAATTTAAGTGTGAATTTAAAAATAAT
>MWOQ01000075.1 GCA_002026145.1 Prochlorococcus sp. HOT208_60m_813L03
ATTGCTAAACACATCCTGTAACCCTTTTATTTTTTTGTAATTTCCCTTTTCAGCTTCTTCATATGCGGGAACGACTATCCATTCGCGCCAAGTATAGACTGGATTAAGGGATTTCATTGATATCGATTTTGCTTTAATATTTCCCTCTTTCTTCAATACTGATTGCCAGTTTTCAAGCCATACTTCCCACCGATTCTTGAGCTCATCATCAATTGGAAAATAGAAACTGTCTTTTAAAGAATCTAATTTATAAGGTATTTCAGAGAGTTTACGGAATAAAATTGTATAGTCTGCTTTTGAAATGACCATGAGATTAAAAAATTCATTTATTAGAGTTTCGTTGTAATGTTCTAAACCAAGCTTGTTTGCCCACATTTTCATCAATTCCTTATTCATTAATTCAGAAAATTCCTTTTCGATTTGATCTAACTTTTCTAGATCTTTTTTGCTTTCTGAAAGTAGCGGACTAAGAGAGGAACAGAATGTTTTAAAGTTTATTTCCGCAGCAGAAGGTTGGTTGAAAAATGAGAAATGTTCACCTCCACCTGTCCATGGCTGAAATCTTGGATCAAATAATTCACAGAATCCAAAGGGGCCATAATCCAAGGTATAACCTCCAGCG
>MWOQ01000076.1 GCA_002026145.1 Prochlorococcus sp. HOT208_60m_813L03
TTTAAAAAAAATAGATAAGTTATCTGTCAGCATAGGGCCAGCAAATTTTAATGCTTCGCGACTTATTGTGGTTTTAGCAAGAACTATCTCACAACAAATAAATTGTCCTCTAGACAGTTTTAGTTCATTTGAAATAATGGCCAAAGGAATTGCATTAAAAAATAATATCTTTACAAACAAAAAATCGTTCTGGATTTACAAAAAATTAAAGCGAAAGGGTTATATTGCAGGTAAATATGAAATTCAATATAACGAAAAAAACACTTTAGATTTATTAATTCAAGAAACAGTTTTACCAAAAGTTATTAAAGAACTTGAGAGTAAAGAACTTTTTTTTGAGGCTATTTATGATGATAAAGAAGATTTAAAAGAACTATTAAATTTATCAAATAAAAATTTGTTAAATTCAAATGTAAATTCCTGGAAAAAAGTTTTACCTCTTTACCCTATTTCTCCCATTAACTAAATACTCATCCAATTAAATTATTAATTTTATCTTGAAGAAGCATTGTTATAGAATGCAGATCATCTCTCGATGCACTTTGTGGAGGTTCAACAGGTTTTCCCACGT
>MWOQ01000077.1 GCA_002026145.1 Prochlorococcus sp. HOT208_60m_813L03
AAAGTAATTGGGAAGTTAAATTTAATTGGCTCAACATAATGCAAGATTTATACGTTTCAACTTTGAAAGAAATAATTTAGATACTATAAAACTCTTACTACTTGCACCGCTATTAATAAATAATTTAGGATTATTTGACCGCTTTTTAGGGATTAGCAGCCCTAGCTCCTTTTTTTTTCAATATTCTTGTGCTTCTCCAACCCTGAGTAATAAATTTTTCCCACTCTTCTCTAGCGGCATCTTTCTTTAACTCTTCTCTGGTTGTAATGACAGGTAGTTCTTTGCCTAATGCAGATGTAACCTTAACAGAATCAATAAATATATATTTAAGAAATTGATCTTTATTTTTTGTATTTTCGATTAACCTTTTTACCCTCGATCTATTTGGATTAACCAACCAGTAAGACCTAGCTTTTACTTTTTAAGGATAAAAGTCTATTCTCCAACGCATCACGCAATAATTTAATGGGTTATATCCATTACAATTCCAGAACTTGAATATTTTTACAGCGAAATGGTGGAAATTAGTATCATTTAAAAATGCCCAGCCAAAATAAATGGCAAATGCAGTTACAACAAACGC
>MWOQ01000078.1 GCA_002026145.1 Prochlorococcus sp. HOT208_60m_813L03
TAATAGAATCTCAAAAATCCTCAAAAAAGGAAAATGATCTTAATCAGATTGCCCAATCCATAAGTGTTTATATATATTCTCATTCGCGCAAATCTTGGGGATCTGGAGTTTTAGTCAAAAACAAAGATACTAGTTATACAGTTTTAACTGCTGCTCATGTTATCTCTAATGAGGAAAATCAAGAAGATATCATAATAAAAACTCAAATAGATAAAGTAGTTCACGTCGCCCAAAAAAATACTATAAATTTGTTTGGAAGTTTAGATCTGGCAACATTAGATTTTCAATCAGAAAAAAGTTACTCAACTGCGTTTGTAGATTCCTCATATAATTTAAAACCTGGAGATGATATTTGGATTTCTGGTTATTCTGATGTCCTTAAGACTATTCATTTACTTTATCCAGGTAAATTGATGGGGATCAATAATAACGCAAAAAATGGATTAGAACTCTTTTACAATAACCCAACAAGACCTGGTTCAAGTGGGTCACCTATTTTGAATCCTGATGGTAGTTTGATTGGAATTCATGTTGGTCACTACACGGAACCACTAGAAGATATAAGTGTCACCAGTGGAATAAAATATGGGATTCCAATTTCATATTTTACTGGAGAAAAAAAATTAGTTAGTCAA
>MWOQ01000079.1 GCA_002026145.1 Prochlorococcus sp. HOT208_60m_813L03
CCATGTCTCATCATCTCACCCATGGGTTCAACAATTTATTAAATCACAGGAACCGGGTATATCAAATGTTTTTTCACCGAAACAAAATCTTGACTGGTCAAATGTAGTTAGGCCAAGAAGTTCCTCCTTGTTTTCTCAAATAAATACTGAAGATGGGCCTAAACAAGTTTGGACAACTTTTGGTCCAGATCAAATTGATTTGAATTGGCATAATCCAAAAATGACTCTTGAGTTCCTAAATTTAATTATTACTTATTTAACTAATGGAATTAAATGGTTCAGGCTTGATGCTGTAGGTTTTATTTGGAAGGAATCAGGGACATCGTGCTTGCATTTACCAAAAGCACATTCAATTGTGAAACTTTTAAGAGTTCTTTTAAATAATCTTCTTGATGAGGGGGTTTTAATAACTGAAACTAATGTTCCTCAGAAGGAAAATCTATCTTATTTGATTCCTGATGATGAAGCCCATATGGCATACAATTTTCCATTGCCTCCACTTCTCCTTGAGGCCATTATTACTTCAAGAGCTGATATTCTAAATTCATGGATTTTTGATTGGCCAACATTACCTGGCGATACTACCCTTTTTAATTTTACTGCATCCCATGATGGTGTTGGTTTAAGAGCTCTTGAGGGTTTAATGAATGAGCAGAGAATTAAAGATTTATTAATTAATT
>MWOQ01000008.1 GCA_002026145.1 Prochlorococcus sp. HOT208_60m_813L03
CATGGTCAATTCTTTTTACAAACCCTCTATTATTAGAAAGTTCATGTTCTATCCTGGATAACCAGACAAGTCTATGATTTGGCTGCTTAAAAATTTCTATAGAAGCTTGATTTGATGTAGGTAGTTTTAAAAATTTCCAAGTTAAACAATCTATACCATTTTCAACAAGAAAATCATAATGAATATTGTAAGAGGTAGCAGAATAAACTTTATGTTCAAGCAAAACCCATTTATTCATTATCTAATTGATAAACCAAACTGTATCTACTTTCAAAACAAAATTGAGATAAAAATGTATTTTATAAAGATAGTTCTTGTTGTTTAATTACTTGCATCAGGAACAAATCTTAAAGCAATGAACAGCAAACTTCCAGCGCCAGCGATAGCTGCAGCTACTAATCCAAAATCTGTGGGGATTGTGCGAGATGCAAAAATTAATGATGCAAATGTAATATCCATGATGAAATTTAAACTCATTTAATAAATTCAGTAATAGCTTAACAAAACCTTCTTGCAGAACAGAGTAGATAAATAAAATGTAAATAAACTTTTATATGTTTTTAATCTTTATAAATCGAACAATCCTTTAGATAAGGGTTACAAATTAAGAAAATAGGGTCTAATCTTAAAATAAACAAGTTTAAA
>MWOQ01000080.1 GCA_002026145.1 Prochlorococcus sp. HOT208_60m_813L03
ATATCTATTTAGATGTATTTCTTTTTTTTTATTTTATAATAATTATTAAGTATTTTTGGAATTCTTGTGAATAAGCCAAAAGGAGTTAATCCCTTAAACCAAGAAAAAGATCAATATAAATTATTAAACGAAATAATTAAAAAAGAAAGAGATAAACTGAAATTAATTTCTCTAGAAATAGGTACTTCATTTCTAAAAAAAGAAGAACTTCCAAAGGGAATATTAATTATTAAAAAAGGAATATTGAGCATAAAACTTACAGATCAAAATGATAATGAGAAATTCACTATTGGAAACTTAAAAAAGGGAGACTTGGCAGGTGCCGAACAAATAATTGGACAAAGTAATTACTCCGATATAATTGCCTCTACTAAAGTTGAAGGTTACTTTTTAGAAGCAAAAATTTTTTTAGAACTAATTAATAAAAACTTCCAAAAAATAAACTCTTACATTAAATCAAGTAATTATGAATTATATTGCACAATTTCACTATTTTTATTTGGAAAAATACAAAACTCATATGAGGTTTTTAATATTTTAAGTTCTTCATCATTTGATTTAAAGACGCTAACACTTAATCCTGGTATTAATAATTTAGAGAGCAATTTCGGGACATNTATTTTAAGTAGCNCCAATATTGAGGGTTTAAATATTGGGGATACTATTAAAGGTCCTATATCTTTAAATGTATTGGGTGATTTGCCCGCAAGAATAATTAAAAGTGAAAAATTATCTAATTTAAAAAATATTAAAGAATCAAAAATAGCACTCACTGATAATAATAAAAAATCATCTAGAAGAATCATCGAAAACTTAGATTTACAAAAAGAGGGGTTAGAAGATTACTATGGTCCAAAGAACGACAATTTATCATTCCCTCATTTTAAAGGTGAAGGAATTATAGAGGAGTCATTGGCATGTTTAAGAATGATAGTTAGATTCTTTGATACGCCATTTAAGAAAGATTTAATATTAAGCATTTTAAAAGATCAGATTATACGCTCAAAAAATCAAAGAATTTCACTTCCTCAATTCGCTGCAATTTTTGAATTATTAGGCTTCAAGGTAA
>MWOQ01000081.1 GCA_002026145.1 Prochlorococcus sp. HOT208_60m_813L03
CTTGTACAAAGAATTACGGGTATAGATAATTTTTGAAGTTTTTTTATAGTTTCTTTAGCAGGTGACAAATCATAGGAATGATCCATTAAAGTACCATCTACATCACTCACTACCCAAATAGGAGAATTTTCTATCATTTTTACAAAGCACTAAGCCAAATAACTTGAAAAGGGTCAAGACTAATATTTTTCCAATTGTATTTTTTGGATGTTAAAAAATCTTGAGTATTGAAATCATTATCAATTTTTTTTGGTAAATCATTATCATTCAATTGATAATTAATTTTATTATCAGTCATATTATGAATTGCAAAAATAGACTCAGAACCTTTACTTCTTTTAATTACAACAATATCACTTCTACCTTTAGACAAACATTTCATTTCCGAACAAGGGTGAAATTGCTTTAATTCTGATCTGACATCCATAGCATTACGAAGATATTTTAAGTTTTTATTGGCATTAGATTCAGGATTATTTAAAACAGATAAAAGATTTTCTAATTTAAATTTCTCCCTATTGAGGTCTCTTCTTTGACCTGTAACAGAAAAACTTTTGATATCATTTTCCGAAGCAAGTAAAGCTGGCAGGTAAAAAGCAGGGACGCCCTTTAGCGCCATTACCAATAACTGAGTCAAAATAAATCTTTCAAACTGGAATCGATTAGAGTCTCTACTGGAGTCTTCCATTGCGCTCCACCAACTAATATTCAATTCATAGGGTTTATCTTCACCATTCGATAAACGTCTATGACTAACCAGACCTCCTCTTTTTTCACAATTAA
>MWOQ01000082.1 GCA_002026145.1 Prochlorococcus sp. HOT208_60m_813L03
GATTTGATAAAAAACTATTTTCGTATGAATCAACTGTCTTATGGGATTCATAGTTGAATTTATCTTTTACTTCTAAATTTTTTGTAATTAATTCTTTCAATGAAAAAGGCTATTTTAATTAATCTAAATCGTGTTTTAGAAAACTGCGAATGCCATATTTTAATAAATAAAAGGCCCATAATTTCACAACTATATTTAGTTTTTTAAAAGTATTTAATACACTTTGAGTCATATATAAGTTTAGAATAAATATATATAAGAATATTTGGCCTTAAATTGTGTGGCAAGAAATTAATTACACGGAAGATCCAATTGATCTTTTGGTTCCTAATATTACTTATAAAATAAACCCTGCAGAAATTGAAAGTATTGAAGCTAATTCTATTGCTGAAGAAATAGGATTTGAATCAGGTGATTCAATTATTAGTATTAATGGGAAAAAAACCAAGAGATTTAATTGATTATCAGATTCTGATAAGTGAAGAAATTTTAGACATATCAGTTTTAGATAAAAATCAAGAGATTCACAATATAAATATTGAAAAAGATCAAGACGTTAATTTAGGTATAAATTTTAAAGATGCATTATTTGATTCAATCAAGCAATGCAATAATAGATGTCCATTTTGTTCTATTGATCAACAGCCAAGTGGTAAAAGAAAAAGCCTTTATATAAAAGATGATGATTATAGATTAAGTTTCCTATATGGCTCTTATTTAACTCTTACGAATTTAAAAAAAGAAGACTGGGAAAGAATTGCTTTACAAAAACTATCCCCACTTTTTATTTCAGTTCATGCTACTGATCCCACCACAAGAGAAAAATTATTAAAAAATAAAAAAGCAGGAGTTATACTTGATCAAATTTCGTGGTTTGAGAAAAACTCTATTCAAATACATGCTCAAATTGTTGTTTGTCCAGATATAAATGATGGGGATATTCTTGAGAAATCAATTTTAGAACTTGCTGAATTCTACAAAAAAACCTCTCAAACAGTGCTTTCAGTCGCAATAGTTCCTGTAGGACTTACAAAATTTAGACCTGAAAATGATGGATTGAAATCAATAAGCCCAGAATACGCAAAAAAAACTATTCAACAAGTA
>MWOQ01000083.1 GCA_002026145.1 Prochlorococcus sp. HOT208_60m_813L03
TCCGATCTATAGTCTTCTTCAAATTCATCTTCTTGAGGTTTAAATCTTCTGGATGGTCTTTCAGATTCTTCAAACCTATCATAATCGTCATTAAATCGGCCTCTAGAATTTCTGGGAACATCAGAAATAGGATCATCATCAAAATAAGATGACCTTCTAGCTTGATCAGTAGCAACTCCCCTCAATCGCACACTTTCATATGCGAAAAAAACTGTAGTTCCTGCTAATAAAAACTGACCAAACTGAAGGATAGGATCTAACCTCCAACCTTGAAAAAATAATATTCCTCCGCACAAAAGTCCAATTGCTGCGAAGAAAACATCATAATCCCTTGCCAAGGCAGGCTTAAAAGACCTCAAAAAATAAAGGCCTCCTCCACATACGGCGAGAACTATACCAACAATACTGGCCCAATTGAGACTAGCATTGACCACATTCTTTCTCCAAAATTTTATTTTTAAAGGGTTACTTATATCCCTCTATATATAGTGTACTTAAAACTTCTACAAAAACTAGCGTCTTCCAGTTGAAGTACGATCGAGAGAGTCTTTCTGGCTGACAAAAATCAAAAATGCAGTAGCTGGAATAACGATAAGTAAGGCAGCGGCAATAAAACTACCTATCATTCCAACTGCGGAATTATTTGCAACTTCAGCAGAAAAGTCTGCGGTTAGTAATAGATTTGAGATTTGAAACACTTTTGAAATATTAAATTCTCAATTTATAATACGAATTAAATACGTTTCAATGGGTTATTTATTAAGATGAATTAAATAATTGTGATTTCGTTGCTTGTAAACTCTCTTCAAATTTTAGATATTAGTTTAGGAATTGCTCTTTCATATCTAACTATAGTTTTTCTAATAAGATTAATACTTACTTGGTATCCAAAAATTGATTTGAGTAAAGGTTTATGGTTATTAATTTCAATACCATCAAGCTCTATTCTTAATTTAACAAGAAAACTAATTCCGCCTATTGGAGGCGTTGATGTTGGACCCGTAATTTGGATAGGAGTTATAAGCTTTTTAAGAGAAATTTTAGTCGGTCAGCAAGGGCTTATAAAACTTGCATTGAATACACATATTTCATAAAAATCATTTAATTATTTCTCAGTAATTTGGCAATAATTCTTCTTCTACATATTTAGTATGTATCTTACCCTGCTTAAATTTAGATTTATTCAGTAAAGTTAGATGAAAGTTAATTGTTGTAGGAATTCCAGTTACTGCACATTCGTTTAAAGCCCTGT
>MWOQ01000084.1 GCA_002026145.1 Prochlorococcus sp. HOT208_60m_813L03
ATGTTTACCAAGATTAATTTCTCCAATTTCAGGAGATATTTTTTTCATAATAATTTTAAGCAATGTAGATTTGCCGCAGCCATTAGGTCCCAATATTGCTATTTTCTCCCCAGAAGAAATCTTTAAATTAACATCAAAAAAAAGAATTTTATCCTCGAAACTATGAGATAAATTTTTTATATTTAGAACTAATTTTCCTGAGCGAGGGCAATCTGGAAAATTAAAAACGGGACTTTTTGATTTTGCTAAGGGAGCCTCAATTTTAGAAATCTTCTTTAATTGTTTTTCTCTACTCTTTGCTTGAGAACTTCTAGTTGCACTAGCTCTAAATCTATCTATATACCTTTTCTGCAACTCAATTTCTTTTTGTTGTAATTGATATGCCTTATTTTGTGATTCTTCATTTAAAGATTTCTGTTCGACAAAAAAAGAATAATTCCCATTATATGTTTCAGATGTTCCTCTATCTACATAAATTATTTTTTTACATAATTTATCTAAGAAATATCTATCATGGCTAATTATTATAACAGCAATATTAAGTGATGATAGATATTCTTCCAGCCAAAAAATAGTTTCTAAATCTAAATGATTGGTTGGTTCATCCAGTAAAAGTAAATCAGGTTTTTGTAAGATTATTTTTCCAAGTGCAACTTTCATCTGCCAACCACCTGAGAAATTGCCAACTAATTTATCAGCATCTTCTTTAGAAAAGCCTAATTTTGGTAATATTTTTTCTACATCAGATTGCATTTTGTAACCACCTAAAGCTTCAAATTTTGCTTGATATTTTGCGAGTTGATTTACAAATATTTCAAGTTCATTGGAATTTTTTTTTATATCCAACGAATTCATTTTATTCTCAATTTCTAAAAGTTTAATGGCAACAATTTGTATATCCTTAAAAGAACTTTCTAATTCCTGTCTCACTGAAAAATTCAAATTACAATCAAACTCTTGCTTTAAATGGGCAATTTTAGGATTTCCCTCTTTGATGATCGTTCCACTTGTTTGCTCTTCCTCTCCAATTAAAATCTTAAATTGGGTTGATTTACCTGCACCATTAGAACCAACTAAGCCAACTGTTTCTCCTTTCTTAATCTCCCAACTAATATTTTTTAAAACTACATCTGTAGAATAAATTTTGCTTACACCTTCAAATCTAATCACTGTTTTAAAAATAGAATTTACAAAATCTGTGGCTTATTTACTAAAAAATATTTTGTGGAATAAAATTAAATCATGAAAAGAATAGAACAAATTGTAGTGATTTTCATAGCTGCAGCTCTTGCAATTCCAAGTTATTGGTTTTTTTGGACTTTGGCTGGTGGAGGTGGCTACAACAAAAGAATTAAACCTATTTCTAATCCAAATAATAATTATTCGAAACCTTTTCCTAAAGACCTCCTCGAGCCTTGATTAACCACATTTTAGTTGCATCATCATCAATAGTACTTAAATATTCAATAACCTCTTCCTTAGTCACAGAAATATTTAACTCGTTACCAATATCGCATATTTTATCTAAGGCTTTTTTGGGATTAGTTAAGGCTGTCATAAACAGACTTTGTTTCTTTTTGGAATCGTTGGCTATTAACTTATAGAGCTTTTCAGCATTACTGGACATGGTTTTAAAATCTATTTATTAATAGATTATTACTTCAAGCTACATTTTGTTCATTATATTTATTATTAGATAAATCATTATCCACATCTTTTATCTCTTTCGCAGAGGCATCTGCCATACTTCTTGCGTCTAAGCATAAAACTTTTCTTAGTTTCGCAAAGTTAGCTGCGTGAGATTTTCTACCATCTTTTTGGGGCATAATACTCAGACTGCTGAAGAATTTGGTGAAGATGAGTTAACAAATATGGACTAATTACAGCTGATACCAAAACGTCACTA
>MWOQ01000085.1 GCA_002026145.1 Prochlorococcus sp. HOT208_60m_813L03
AAACCTGGAATATTTACTGCAGTTCTGGCAGATAAACCAAGCAAAACATCTCTTATTTGTTCTGCAACATCTACAGCTACATTTTCTTGCGCTTCCCGAGTAGATGCTCCCAAATGTGGGGTAAGGATAAGATTCTTTTCAACCTTCAAAAGTGGTGAATTAGATTCCAAAGGTTCTTTAGAAAATACATCTATTGCAGCACCCGCAATCAATGATTTATTTAAAGCTTCTGCTAATGCCTCTTCGTCGATTAAGCCTCCTCGAGCACAATTAATTAACTTTGCGCTACTTTTCATACTTTTAAGTACATCTAAATTTACTAAATTCTCCGTCTCTGGTGTGCGAGGCAAATGCAAAGTTACATAATCAGATTGTTTGAATAAATCCTCTAGTTCAGATAGTTTAACTTGTATTTGTTGAGCTCTTTCAGTTGAAACAAAGGGATCATATCCGTAAACTTCCATTCCTAATGCATTAGCAACTTTCGCTACATGAGCACCAATTTTCCCTAAACCCACTACACCTAATTTTTTCTTATAAAGCTCATTTCCAACAAATTTCTTCCTTTCCCATTTACCTGACAAAGTACTACTATTAGCAATTGGAATATGTCTAGATAAAGCCAACATCATAGCTATAGTATGTTCAGCAGCAGCTATTGTGTTACCCCCTGGAGAATTAACAACAAGAACTCCTTTTTGCGTAGCAGCCTTAACATCTACATTATCAACTCCAACTCCTGCT
>MWOQ01000086.1 GCA_002026145.1 Prochlorococcus sp. HOT208_60m_813L03
ACCGCTTCCTTTGTCTTTAGCTGTAACACTGAGAATACCATTTGCATCGATATCAAATGTAACTTCAATTTGCGGAACGCCTCTTGGTGCTGAAGGTATACCATCCAATCTAAAAGTTCCTAAGCTTTTATTATCAGAAGCCATTTCTCTTTCACCCTGTAAAACGTGTATTTCAACATTTGTTTGACCGTCTACAGCAGTTGAATATGTTTCAGATTTTTTTGTAGGTACTGTAGTATTTCGATTTATCATTTTTGTCATTACTCCACCTAAAGTCTCTACACCTAGCGATAGTGGAGTAACGTCAAGCAACAATATATCTTTAACTTCTCCTGCTAAAACACCTCCCTGAATTGCAGCTCCAACAGCTACTACCTCATCAGGATTAACAGTTTGATTTGGTTCTTTACCAATTACTTTTTTAACTAAATCTAAAACAGCGGGTATTCTAGATGAGCCTCCCACCATAACAACTTCATCAATTTCACTAGTAGAAATTTTTGCATCACTTATAGCTCTCTCAACTGGGGTCTTACACCTATCGATTAAAGAAGCCGCTAATTCCTCAAACTTTGCTCTAGTAAGGTTTAAATCCAAATGTTTTGGTCCTTCAGACGTCGCTGTAATAAAAGGTAAATTTATTTCACTTTGGGTAGCATTTGAAAGCTCTATTTTTGCTTTTTCTGCAGCTTCAGTCAATCTTTGCAAAGCTTGCTTATCTTGCCTGAGGTCAATCCCCTCATTTGATTTAAAAGTATTAGCTAAGTGATCTACGATACATCGATCAAAATCATCACCACCTAGATGTGTATCTCCA
>MWOQ01000087.1 GCA_002026145.1 Prochlorococcus sp. HOT208_60m_813L03
AGAGCAGGAAATGCATATCTATCTCTTCAAAGAGGTTCGGATAGGCTTTGGGAGGACGAAATTCCTTCAAAAAAAGTTAATGCTGCTTGGAGAGTGCAAGCTTCGAAGTTTCTTCGAAATAGAGTTGAAGCCTTTTTAATAGTATTCTTTATAGGTTTTTTAATGGTACTAGATCAAATTAGTGCAAATCTTAGGATGATCCCAAGTAACGTTTTAGAAAATCTTTCAAAATCTAATAATCTTATTTCTGATTTATTATTAAAGTTGCCGCTATTACAAGTTGGTCAGTTTGCAATACCACTAATTGGCTTTTCTTTAATGGCTCTTTTATTACAAGCACTTTTACCAAGTAGAAAAGTTCCATTGAAACCACTGTTACCTGGATCCTTTCTTATTGGAATTGGTCTAACCACTTTGAACCTAGCAGTAAGTAAAAGTATTCTCTCACTTGGAGTAAGATTTCAAGCATACGGTTTTATTGGAGGTTTTCTCGTACTTACTTTATGGGTAGGTTTTGAGTCTTCTCTCTTAATGCTTCTAGAAAGTTTCTAATAGTCCCAACTCCATTAGATTCCTGTGGCATATTTTCGTAGGTTTTGTAACTAGGTAAATTTATACCAGCAATTAAATACCATTCGTCTGCTAGCCAACAAAAACGAGTCCCAATTTTTATCTTTA
>MWOQ01000088.1 GCA_002026145.1 Prochlorococcus sp. HOT208_60m_813L03
GTTCAAACTCTTCATATAAGCAAGGTATTAAAATGCTAGTTGATCTTTTTTTAAGACTTTTGTTTAGTTCTTTAAGTAAATTTCTTGTAACTCCATATTCATGTATTGTTGTGATTAACCCTTGTTGAAAGTCCATTTTCTAATTGATGTGCAGAATAGTATTAATACTTCGTTGATTTTTTCAAAGTGAAGCAAATTGATTCAGAGAAAAAATTAGATAGATTAAAGATTGATAAATTGTTAAAAACAATTTATTCAAATAATACTACAGAAGAAATTAATTTTATTTCAAACCAATTATTACAGATTTTAGATGATTTCTCCGAGAAATCTGCTTATGAAGAAATAAGAGATAAGGAAAGGTGGAATGAATCTCATTCGGTTTTGATAACTTATGCAGATAGTATTTATAAAAATGGCGAGGCAACATTAATAACTCTTAGTGAATTGTTAAGTAAACATTTTGGCAGTCTTTCTAAAGTTGTACATATTCATCCTTTTTTGAAATCTACAAGTGATGGAGGTTTTGCAGTCTCAAGTTATGATTCCTTAGAAGAGAAATTTGGTGGTTGGGATGATCTCAAAAGTATTTCTAAAAATCATGATTTGATGGCTGATTTAGTACTAAACCATGTCTCATCATCTCACC
>MWOQ01000089.1 GCA_002026145.1 Prochlorococcus sp. HOT208_60m_813L03
TTATAGCAGGAAGATTCACTTCGAATATTCGAGAATTGGAAGGAGCATTTACTAGAGCTGTTGCATTTGCATCAATAACAGGCTTGCCAATGACAGTCCAATCAATTGCTCCAATGCTTGATCCGAATAGTGTTGGAGTAGTTGTTACTCCAAAACAAGTTATTAATAAAGTGTCAGATTTCTTTAAAGTTTCTACTGATGAATTAATTAGTTCAAGTAGGAGAAAACCAGTAAGTCAAGCTAGACAAATAGGTATGTATCTTATGAGGCATGGGACGGATCTAAGCCTACCAAGAATTGGAGATGAGTTTGGGGGCAAGGACCATACAACAGTAATGTATGCTATTGAACAAGTTGAAAAAAAATTATCTATTGATCCAAATATTGCAAGTCAAGTTCAAAAAATAAGAGATTTACTTCAAATAGATTCAAGAAAAAATTTATAGTTTTACTATTAACTAGAAATGAAATTTATAGGATCTTGATCATATCTATGCCTTAAAGGTAACTTATCTATTTCATTGATATCACTGAGCGATTCAATTCTATTTAATGATTGCCTTAATAACCTCGCTGAAATGATTGGCATATCTCTTGGAACTGAGATTCTATTTTTTAAGTATCTTAAAGAGATTCCTGAAAGTTTTTTTGGGATTAATACTTCACCTGTGATCATATGAGTCAAAGCCGATCTTAATGATTCCTCAAAGAATTCTTTATTGTATGGGTTTACATTTAGTAAATTGTCTTTATGCTTTATCACTCTTTTAAGAGCAATTGTTGCATAATATTTTGACTCATAATTTTGGTTTAATTCATAATTACCTAAACCCTCCCCAGAATCTATTAGCTTTGAGCAAGTAATCTGTTTTTCATTGCTTTCTTTATAGCATCCTCCCATTTGTGGGGGTAAATCATGAGAATGAGTATGAAAATCTCCTTGAGTTCCTCTATAAGCACTTGTCCCTTCAAAAAGGGTAAGCCAGTTAT
>MWOQ01000009.1 GCA_002026145.1 Prochlorococcus sp. HOT208_60m_813L03
GTTGATATTCAATATTTTCCAATTTGGAGCCTTTAACCTCTAAAAGCGCCTTGAAATCTTTATTAAATTTCTTACTTAATTCAGAAGATAAATCCTTAGCAAAAAGGTAGATTCGCTTCTCTTCATCGATAGCAAAAACGTAGTTTATTTTTGGGTTTACTGCAACTGCTTCATTTGCAGGTATGGTCCAAGGAGTTGTGGTCCAAATAGTTATGAAAGAATTATTTTGAAAAAAATCTTTTTTGATATTAATATTTTCCTGGATGAAATTTAATAGAATTTCTTCGGATATTTTAGTGATTTTTAATGAAACATAAATACTTTTTGAATAATGTTCATCTGGGTATTCTAATTCTGCTTCTGCAAGCGCAGTCCTTGAACTTGGACTCCAATGCACGGGTTTAA
>MWOQ01000090.1 GCA_002026145.1 Prochlorococcus sp. HOT208_60m_813L03
GATGGATCAACAAACCCTGATTTTGAGCTACTTAAGATTTCATCGAGTTTAGAAATGGATTCTTTAAATCTTTTTTTTCTAAAAGAGTTGTCTATAAAATTAAAGCTTTCTCGGCAGAGCCAATTACACCAGGATCTGAAAATTTCTCTTTCTAACTCTCGAATTTTGATGAGGTGACTAGATGTAATAAAAGATCCAAGTGCTCCAAATTCATTTTCTAAAAAAGCTATGATATCGTCGCTTTCAGTTATAACTTGCCCTTTAAATTCAATTGCAGGTAATTTACCCGATCTGACTTTTTCAAGGAACCAACTTTCTTTTTGGCCGTAGCAAAACATATTTATTTTCTTGACTCTGTATGGAATTTTCTTGAATTCAAGCCATAACCATATCTTCTGACAGTAAGGACACCAAGAATGCCTATCCCTATAGAGGGTAATTAATACATCATTTTCACTATGTCCAAATAATCTTAAATTTGCGTAGGAATTATTGATACCATGGACTCTATCAAGATCTTCAACTTCAAATTTATTTAAATCATCCCATGTCAAAATCCCATTCATTATTTGAATTAAAGCTATAAACTAACGTTATAATAATTGATTAAAAAAAGTCTTGGAATTTGAATTTGATTTAATAGTTGTTGGCGCTGGATCTGGAGGACTCGCGGCGGCTAAACGTGCCGCTAGTTATGGAGCAAAAGTCGCAATCATAGAAGTAAATCAAATAGGAGGAACTTGTGTGATAAGGGGATGTGTGCCTAAGAAATTAATGGTTTATGCAGCTAAATGTAAAAAAAATATGGATTCTTCTGAAGGATATGGATTAAAAAATGAAGGTATTAATTTTGAATCAAATATTTTGTTGGAGAACGTTAGAGAGGAGGTTTCTAGATTAAGTAATTTACATAGAAATTCTTTAAAAAAGTTGAATATAACTATTTTTGAAGGCTTAGGAAGATTTATTACTCAAAATGAATTAGAGATTATTTGTTCAAACACAAAGAAAATTAAAAACAAAATAAGTTCA
>MWOQ01000091.1 GCA_002026145.1 Prochlorococcus sp. HOT208_60m_813L03
AAAATTTTTATAAAAATTTTTGCATTTTTATTACGTTTAATACCTACACCTGTAATACTTCTAACTCTATTAACTTTTAATAATCCTTCTATATCTTTAGCAGCTTTAACATTAGGTCTCCACAACGCTGGTATTACTAGCAAATTAACTTTTTAAAAATTTAGATAGCCAAGACAAGAGAAATTATATTGCAATGAAATCTCTAGGAATCTCAAAAAAGACTAGTTGGCTTTTAGGTTTATTTTCCCAACAAGCAAAAAGTTACTTAGCATATTGCGCTTACAGATCTGACATCATTATTAGAGAAACTGCAATTGTTGGGGTTATTGGAAGTATTGGTCTAGGTTGGCAATTGCAAGAATCACTAAGTTCCTTCGCATGGCAAGAAGTTACCATAGTTTTGATAGCTTATAGCTCCATCGCAATAGTTGGTGAATTAATAAATGGTAAAATCAAAAATAGTTTAACTTGATTTGTAAGAATAATTTGTTAAATCAAGTAATTATTTTTTTTCCGGTTATAGTGATTAGTTTACCAAAACAGCTAGTTGTAATTGGAGATAGCTCAGTTTATGGATGGGGAGATAATGAGGGTGGTGGATGGTGTGAGAGGCTTAGAAAAGATTGGTGCAATAACCACAATGGGCCAGTTATTTATCAACTTGGTGTTAGGGGAGATGGGATAGAAAAAGTTTCATCTAGATGGGAAAAAGAATGGTCATCTAGAGGAGAAACGAGAAGAAATAAACCTAAAGCAATCCTACTAAATGTTGGTTTTAACGACACTGCCGCAATTGGCCAGATAAATGGAAGACATCA
>MWOQ01000092.1 GCA_002026145.1 Prochlorococcus sp. HOT208_60m_813L03
GAAGTCCCGCTACACCAACATCTATAAAAGATTGACAATTCACTCCATAAATTTCGAGAGCTAATTGTGCTTCAAGTGTTACAGCCAAATCGCTTGAGCCGCCTGAAATTATAGCAACTTTTTTATTTGTAATTATTTTATTAAAATTTTTCCCAATTGTTAGGCAATTTGCTTCTTCATAGAATCGTGCATCATCATACAAATCTAAAATATGATTAGCCTTCTCACTATTAATCCTAGTAATGAAAACAACCTCATTTTTACTTAATACATTTCCACATAATCTTTCTAATTGATCGATACTCTTATCTTGCCCCCAAATAGCCTCAATGAGTCCAAGCCTATCTCTTCTTTGAAAATCAAACTTGATATCAAAATTCATCTTTGTTTATCTAATTCTCCCTCATAAATCAATTCAAAAGGATTATCTTCTACATTTA
>MWOQ01000093.1 GCA_002026145.1 Prochlorococcus sp. HOT208_60m_813L03
GGCGATTCTTCAAAGATTAAAGTTGGTGATTGGGCTATAGCAGTTGGAAATCCATTCGGACTAGAAAACACAGTTACGCTTGGTATTATTAGTAATCTAAATAGAAACGTAAATCAATTAGGGATATATGATAAAAAACTTGAACTGATACAAACAGACGCTGCTATTAATCCTGGTAATTCTGGAGGTCCACTGTTAAATAGTGATGGAGAAGTAATTGGTATTAATACGTTGATAAGATCAGGCCCAGGAGCGGGTTTGAGTTTCGCAATCCCAATTAATAAAGCTAAGGAAATTGCCAATCAACTTTTAAACAATGGGAAAGTAATACATCCTATGATTGGAATTAGCTTAATAGAAGAAAGTATTTCTGAGAGAAAAAATAATGTAGTAAAAGTTGGATATGTAGTACCAAATAGTCCAGCTGAAAAGAGTGGAATCAAGATAGATGA
>MWOQ01000094.1 GCA_002026145.1 Prochlorococcus sp. HOT208_60m_813L03
CCGATCTTACAGACACCATCTGAATTAAACGAAAGCAGTACTGAAAATAATAATAATAATAATAATGAATTCAGTGATTCTGAAGAAGATAAAGGGCTTGGGAATGTAAAGCTTGGCCCAAAAGGTATCTATACTGAAGATTCAATAAGAGTTTATCTCCAAGAAATTGGAAGAATTAGACTTTTGAGACCAGATGAAGAAATTGAACTTGCAAGAAAAATTGCTGATTTACTGCAATTAGAAGAACTAGCAACTCAATATGAGTCAGAAAAAGAACATTTCCCATCAGTAAGAGAATGGGCCGAGTTAATAGATATGCCTCTACCCAAATTTAGAAGAAGACTTCTTTTAGGGAGAAGGGCTAAAGAAAAAATGGTTCAATCAAATTTAAGGTTAGTTGTTTCCATTGCTAAAAAATACATGAATAGGGGTTTATCATTTCAAGATTTAATCCAAGAAGGCAGTTTGGGACTAATTAGGGCAGCGGAAAAATTTGATCATGAAAAAGGTTACAAGTTCTCTACATACGC
>MWOQ01000095.1 GCA_002026145.1 Prochlorococcus sp. HOT208_60m_813L03
TGCAAAAGTCATATCCCAACAATTAAGTAAACCAAAAATTAATAAAGTTAATTTATATTCGAACAAATCTTTTATAACTAAAGCTGTAGAGAGAACCGGTGCAGCCGTGGTGACAATTGATACTCAAAGATATATTAAAAAAAGAAATTTTCCAAGAAATTCTCAACTATTTCTAGACCCATATTTTGAAAGATTTTTTGGATTAGATTTGCCTCACGAAAATCGTCCAAGGATAGAGCAAAACCAAGGCAGTGGATTTTTATTTGCAGATGGACTTGTAATGACCAATTCTCATGTAGTGAATGGATCAGATAAGGTAATTGTTGGTTTAACCAATGGCAAAAAATTTAACGCTACAGTTATAGGCCAAGACTCTTTTACTGATTTAGCCGTACTAAAGATTGAAGGGAGAGG
>MWOQ01000096.1 GCA_002026145.1 Prochlorococcus sp. HOT208_60m_813L03
ACCACATTCCAATAATGTTTCTTTCTTAATTAATTGGCCATTTCCCCTTAATTCAGAAACTCCAGAAACTGATAATCTTCCATATTGAAAAATTGCGTCCATTGCCATCTCCATTGATTGACAGGAAGTTAAAAAATTCTTACTTACATTTGTTACTGATTTTCTTAGTTGAACTGCAGACCAATCACCCTCTTCTACAAAGGTAAATAACCTTATCAAAGAATCTTGTTTTAATTCAGCATCGGCATCCAAAACTAATAACCATTCACCATGAGTAAACTTCAAGGCATAATTTAAAGCACCTGACTTTCCTCCGCCTGCATTTGGAGAACGACTTATGACTTTTAGCTTTTCATATTGTCTAGATAATCGATCTAAAATTAAAGGCGTCTTATCAGAACTGCCATCATCAATTATGTAAATATTTAATTTATTTTTTGGGTAATCTAAACTAAATAATCTTTCAACTAACCTTGCTATGACATTCTCTTCATCTCTAGCTGCGACTAAAATATCAAGCACAGGCAACTCTTTATTACTAATTCT
>MWOQ01000097.1 GCA_002026145.1 Prochlorococcus sp. HOT208_60m_813L03
TTTCGTAGTTGGTTGTTCGCGAACACCAATAACAGCAATGTTTTTAGCGTTTGCTTTAACAAAAAATCTATTAATAATGAAACCTGTCTTAATCAGCTGCATTGCCAGCTTCTTGATAGCAAGAGCTTTTAATGAAGAATCAATTTATGAAAGACAAATACAAATAGAATTAGAAGACTAAAGAACTATCTTCAATCAAAAACAGCAGTTTTGCTGTTATAAACAAATACTTGATGATTTAGATGTAATCTAACTGCTCTTGCTAAAGCTATTCTTTCAATATCTCTTCCTTTTCTAATCAAATCATCAACTTCATCCCTATGACTTACATTAACCGTGCATTGCTCTATTATCGGACCTTCATCTAGATCTTCAGTAACATAGTGAGCAGTAGCACCGATTAATTTAACGCCTCTTTTCCATGCTCGATGATATGGTTGCCCTCCCTTAAATGCAGGTAAGAAAGAATGGTGAATATTTATTATTGAAGAAAACTTTTTTAAAAAAGAGTCGCTCAAAATTTGCATATATTTGGCTAATACAACAAGATC
>MWOQ01000098.1 GCA_002026145.1 Prochlorococcus sp. HOT208_60m_813L03
GAGAATTCCAGCTATATCGAAGAGGTAGATATGTCGAATTCAATTTAGTTTGGGATAGAGGGACGATTTTTGGACTACAAACAAATGGCAGAACTGAATCTATATTAATGTCCTTACCGCCGTTAGCTAGATGGGAATATGGATATAAAGCTTTAAATGGTTCTCGAGAGGAATTTCTCACATCAATTTTTACAAAACCCCAAGATTGGTTAAATGATAAGAATTTAGAGGAATTCTGTATAGAAAATAATATTTTTGATTGAAAATTATCGAACAAAATTTTTAAGTATCTTAAATAGGTGTTTTAAATAAAGAACCGTCACTTTTCAGTTGAAGTTTTTCTCCAAGTGCATTTTCTAAAGATATTAATTCATCCCTATGCGCTCTTATTCTCATAAAAGTTGAATCATTTTCATTTTCATTTTCATTAATCAACTTTAATTCAAATTTCTCCTCTCTTGCT
>MWOQ01000099.1 GCA_002026145.1 Prochlorococcus sp. HOT208_60m_813L03
GGGGACTGACTCTGCTCCACACCTTAGGAAGTGGAAGGCTTTTTGTGGATGTGCAGGCATTTTTAATTCGCCAGTAGCAATAGAAAGCTACTTAACAGTTTTCGAAGAGGAGGATGCTTTAGATAATTTTGAAAAGTTTGCAAGTTTGAATGGCCCTAATTTTTATAATGTCCCACCAAATAAAGAAAAATTAAAATTAGTTTCTAGACCTAACAAAATTAAAGAATATATTGATGTTGTTGAAGAAAAAAATATCGTAGGACAAATAAAACCATTTCATGCAGGTGAAACTTTACAATGGCAAGTTGAAGGAATAGTAAATTAAAAATTAGATTTAATTTGACAATTAAAAGTGTAAATTTTCCAATTTTTCTTGGTTAAATGGATTACTTTCAGCTACGATTAGAAAGCGCAAATTCCTTTGGGAGTGTGGCGGAATTGGTAGACGCGCCGGACTTAAAATCCGTCGAGCGATTTAGCTCGTGGGGGTTCATGTCCCCCCACTCCCATTATTTAATTATTTATTTTTAGTTCTGACGATAACTTCCAATAGTTGTTATGTTTTAACTAATTAACCATAAATTAAAATG